>NZ_JAPTGA010000029.1:0-12863 GCF_026891895.1 Peribacillus sp. AS_2 | reverse complement strand
TTATCTTATCATTTACCGAACCTGATGTCAACAACTATTTTCATATTGTTTTTTTCCGGTTAAGCAATGTGTATTGTCGTTATTGGCGACTCCTAATATATTATCAGGTTGATCAATAATCGTCAATGGTTAAATTAGTTTTTTTAAAAAAAACTATAGCATGATAAAAACCCCAAGGAAATATCCATGAGGTTTTCATAAGATGACTTCGACACACAATCCTTTAAATGATCCAATAACCAATGGCCGCCAATGCGGCAACTCCCGGTATTCCAAGCAGGCCGGCGACTGCCGAGGTAACAGGGTTGATTGGGACATGAATGCCCGCCTGATTCCCAAGTGTATTCAAAAAGAACAAAAATGCTGCACCGATAATGACCTTTATAATGCCCTGCCCTATGAACCGGACAGGTCTTAATGGGGCCCCGATAATGAGGAGCATTAAAATCAAGCCGCCAACTATGGCAACAAAGACAACTGGTTCCAAACTCATTCCTCCCCGCAAGCTTGTACTAAACTTATATGAAGGAAACGCTGGATTAAGAACCGAAAAAAATGGCCATGAGGAACAAACAATCCTTCACAGCCATTTCCTTATCATCTTTTTAAGCGAACATTCCTTCTTTTAACTTCCCTGAATAAGTAGAAATATTTCACTTCCGCCAGTCTCGTTTGGGCGATTACTTCCTCAGATGGATCAACGCTTTTTTCAAGTAATGATTTTTGATTATGCCAATTCCATTTCAATTGTTCAAGCTCTTCGATTAATGAATCATTGAATTCATTCCGAAGTTTCTTTTTTTTACGAAAGAACAAGTGAAGTCCTCCCAGCTATCTTATATTTCTCTTCTTCCTTCTATTGCTTTTGATAGCGTCACTTCATCCGCATACTCCAAATCTCCGCCAACAGGAAGTCCGTGGGCAATTCGGGTCACTTTGATGCCTGATGGTCTAAGCAACCGGGAAATATACATGGCTGTCGCTTCACCTTCAATGTTAGGATTAGTGGCCAAAATTACCTCCAGCACTGTTTCATCTTGCAGGCGCTTTAATAAATCAGGAATATTTATATCTTCCGGACCGATTCCGTCCATCGGGGAAATACTGCCATGCAGTACATGGTATAAACCATTGAACTCTCTCATCTTTTCCATAGCTATAACATCTTTCGGGTCCTGAACCACACAGATCAAACTTCTGTCCCTCTTTTGATCTTCGCAAATATAGCAGGGATCTTGATCTGTAATATGACCACAGACTGAGCAATACATAAGATTCCGCTTAGCATTAACAAGTGCTTTTGCAAAATCCAAAACAGTATCTTCCTTCATGCTTAATACATGAAAGGCTAATCGAGCAGCCGTTTTAGGACCAATCCCCGGCAATTTCATAAAACTGTCAATGAGCTTGGAAATTGGTTCTGGATAATGCATCGAATTCCTCCTAAAAATTTCAAAAGAAACCCCCTGAAAGGAAGTTTCTTTTGAACTTGCTTAAAACATACCCGGAAGGTTCATTCCCTTAGTGAATTGTCCCATCGTTTGGTTTGTCATTTCTTCCGCCTTTTTCAAAGCATCGTTAGTGGCAGCCAACACTAAATCCTGAAGCATATCGATATCATCCGGATCGACAACTTCCGGTTTGATGACTACATCGACTATTTCTTTATGTCCAGTCACGATGACCGTTACCATTCCGCCGCCGGCAGTTCCTTCAACCCTTTTTTCACCTAATTCTTCTTGTGCTTCTGCCATCTTCTTTTGCATCTTTTGCATTTGTTTCATCATGTTCTGCATATTACCGCCGCGCATACCCATTTTCCTTACCTCCAATTATTCTTTAATTTCAAGTAAATCATCGCCGACTAATTTTCTAGCCTCTGCTATAAAGGGGTCTTCTTCTTTTGATTCCGTTTCTTCTGGACCGTCGAACTGCTGTGTTGAGATGAAGTCCTCCCGCAACCTTTGCCACTGGCTTTCCGGAACTCCAGCTATCTCCATTCGGTGTCCGGTCAATTGCTGCATGATCGAGGCTATCACTTCCACGAAACGGTTATTTTCCATTGCCATTTGACAATGAATATCATATTTGAATTTTACCACAAAAGCTTCAGTTGACGCAGCAACAGGTTCTGCCTCCGTTAATAAAGCTGCCAATGACTTTTGGTTTTGAAGACCTAACTGTTCAAGCACTTCCCCCCACTTACTTTTCACAGCATTAAGACCTGGCTTTGTAGCTTGTTTCAAAACTTGATTGATCTTTCCGGCAGGTGCTTTATATGACTTTTTAACGGCCCTTTGCGCCTTAGCCTGCTCCGCAGGTTTTTCTGCCATGGCTGCCGGAATGCCGTTTTTCTGCATTTCGAGTAATTTCTTCTCTAAATCTTCTATTTTCTGCTGCAGCTGTTGAAGCTGCCCGTTATCAATTTGATTTGGCCTTTGCTCATTACATAACTTGACAAGTGCCACCTCAAGGAAAATCCTTGGATGATTTGTCCATTTCATGTCTTGCTGTGTTTGATTGAAGCTTTCAATTATGGAGTAAATCGATTCAGAAGAAATTACTTCTGCCAATTCCTTGAATTGGGGATCTATCAAAACACGCTCGAAGGATTCTGCCAGTGCCGGTGCAGTTTGAAACAAAAGCATGTCACGGAAGTAATAAATCATGTCTTCTATGAACCTAGCCGGGTCTTTTCCCATGGCCAGCAATTCTTCAAGGACTTCAAGTGCCACCGCTACTTCTTTATCATATATAGCTTTTGCCAGCCGGCTTAAAAACGCTTGCGAAACAGATCCAGTGACAGTCAATGCATCTTCCACTGAAACCGTCTCCGAACTGAAGGATATCGCTTGATCAAGAAGGCTTAGTGCATCCCGCATCCCGCCTTCGGCTGCCCTCGCAATGATATGCAGGGCTTGTTCATCACAAGAAACACCTGTTTCTGCAATGATTTGTGACATCCGGCCAACTATATCTTGAGGCTGGATCCGTTTAAAATCAAACCTTTGGCAACGGGAAATGATCGTTAGTGGAATCTTATGAGGCTCAGTCGTCGCCAATATGAAAATCACGTGCTTCGGAGGTTCTTCCAATGTCTTTAAAAGCGCATTGAACGCTCCTTGTGAAAGCATATGTACCTCATCAATGATATAAACTTTATATGTAACCGCGTTAGGTGCATATTTGACCTTATCACGAATGTCACGGATTTCCTCGACACCATTATTGGATGCTGCATCAATTTCTATAACATCTGATATGGAGCCATCGGTGATTCCGCGGCAGGTAGCACATTCGTTACAGGGCTCACTTGTCGGTGCATGCTCACAATTCACTGCTTTTGCTAGAATTTTGGCAGCACTTGTTTTCCCTGTTCCACGTGGACCGGAAAATAAATAGGCATGTGAAACCTTTTGCCCGACCAAAGCATTCTGCAACGTTTTCGTCACATGTTCCTGTCCGACTACATCAATGAATTGTTGCGGCCGCCATACCCGGTATAATGCTTGATACCCCACGGAAATCCCTCCTTCTTTTCTCCATCTTGTTTATTATACATTACTGATTTCCTTAATATCAAAGTCTAAAATGAAATTTCATCATTGCCTCATTTTTTTTCAAAAATACCAAGCACTTTACCTTCTTGGCATAAAAAAAAACCCACCCGATACGAATGAGTTTTTTGTTTATGTAAAATAACTGCCGTGCACCTTCTGTCGATTAGCAACCATAAGCGTTACTTAAGCAGTTAGCTCGGCCCAGGCAACCCTGCGGCACATGAGAACTTCCACTTAATGCTGCTTCCTTCCGGACCTGACATGGTTCATGGAGTCCCATTGCGCAGGACCCGGGCGTCAACGCCACTTACTTAAGGCAGGCCCTACAGAATGCTAACCTCGAGAAGGGATTCAACCTCGCTAGAGCGGATTGCGAGTACAGGGCACCGCTACCTCCCCGTCTAGCACGGCAAAAGTAATACCAATTTCAAAGCGTCATTACGACGCATAATTCATTATACTAAGGTAACAAAAAAAACGCAAGTGTTGTTCTTGGACAGTTCAATTCCAAATTTATCAAATGAAGCAAAGATTCATCTTCAACATTCGTTTTCACTTATTTATTTTCTTCAACAAGCTTGAGTGCCTGCTCTCTTTTCAACGTTTTCTTTCTATCCCTAAGCTCTTTAAAAAAAGAAGTCAAAATCCAGCCGCACTCTTCCCCCAATACACCGCTGGTTACATCACATTGATGGTTAAAGCGTTCATCTTGAAGTAAATCCATGAATGTGCCTGCACAGCCAGCCTTTGGATCATGCGCTCCGAAAACAACCCTTTTCACCCTTGATTGCAAGATGGCACCGGCACACATCGGGCAAGGTTCCAGCGTTACATATAATGTCGCATCTTCAAGACGCCAACTGCCAGTAGCACGGCAAGCCTCATTGATTGCAAGGAGCTCCGCGTGTGCCGTCGCATTCTGTTCCGTTTCCCTCAGGTTATGCCCCGTCGAAATAACTTGATCATCTATTACGATTAAAGCGCCAATCGGCACTTCATTCAATTGCCGCGCCTTTTTTGCTTCCTCTAAGGCTAAATTCATGTAATGAACATCATCCTTCAAAAAAAAACCCCCTCATATTAAATAGGAGTAAACAGACAAATATAAGACAAAATAAAGGTCATACTACTTATTCTAATGAATAGTAACGCATTCGGCATATGTGCTGCAAGTAAATTCTCATAATACTGGAGGATATACCATGAATCGACCTGAATCGCCTTCCTTTGCATTGCTTATCATTGATATGATCAATGACTTTGACTTCAAATACGGGAATATGCTCCTTGCACATACGAAACTTATCGTCGATCCGATCTTGAAATTAAAGAAGCAAATGAAAGAAAAAGGTTTTCCAATCATATATATCAATGATCATTATGATTTATGGCAGGCTGACTTCGATAAAATCATTGATAAATGTAAAAATGAAGGTAATGCCTCATTAATCGAAAGAATAAAACCGCAACAGGACGAATTTTTCCTCATCAAGCCGAAGCATTCAGCATTTTATGGGACGGCACTCAATACACTGCTTAAACAATTAAACGTGGATACCCTGATCATTACTGGCATAGCTGGCAACATCTGCGTGCTATTCACGGCCAATGATGCCTATATGCGGGAATATAAATTATGGATTCCGAAGGATTGCATTGCTTCTGCATCAAAGGAAGATAATCATTATGCATTAAAAATGATGAACCATGTTCTCAAGGCATCCATAAAACAAGGTGAAGACATGTAAGCATTCAATCGAATAAGGAATTAATCTACATACCTCCCCAATTAACACTCTTTCATTCTCTTTCTTTATCAACCTGACAAAAATGTCACTAAAGTCCCAAGTCTGTGATACAATATCTCTTGGCGAAAATCCTATGACCGGGAATTTTAGCTTGATACCTCATGAAGGAGGACAGATTGGATGAAATCCACCCCATTTATCACTGTCGAAGGTCCAATCGGCGTGGGAAAAACATCACTCGCAAAAGTTATCGCAGATCATTTTCAAATTTCATTATTAAGGGAAATTGTCGATGAAAATCCATTTCTCGGGAAATTCTATAAAGATATTGATGAGTGGAGCTTTCAAACAGAAATGTTTTTTTTGTGTAACCGTTATAAACAATTGGAAGATATCGAAAAAAAGTATCTTACTAATGACCAAGCCGTAGTGGCTGATTATCATATATTCAAGAACTTGATATTTGCTGAAAGAACGTTAAAGAACGAACAATACAATAAATACCTTGAGATATTCAATATTTTAACACGGGATATGCCTGAACCTAATATGGTGATTTATTTAAACGCAAGCCTTGATACTCTTCTCTCCCGAATCGGTAAAAGAGGTCGGGAAATCGAAGAAAATATATCCTCCATTTATTTAGAGCAGTTATCCGCGGATTATCGAACATTCATGGAAACATTCGAGAAACAGCACCCTGACATCCCTGTTCTTACATTCAACGGAGATGAGCTGGATTTTGTCGGGAACAAGGATGATTTGAAAACGATAATCAGCCAAATAGAGAATGCCCTGCACAAAGGAGTAAAGTCAAATGAACTTACGAAAGAAATATAATATTCCAAACAACGCCGTCATTACGATAGCAGGGACGGTTGGCGTAGGAAAATCGACCATGACCAATGCGTTAGCCGATGCCCTTCAATTCAGGACATCATTTGAGAAGGTTGATACGAACCCCTACCTGGATAAGTTTTACGATGATTTTAATCGTTGGAGTTTCCACCTGCAAATCTATTTCCTCGCTGAACGTTTTAAAGAGCAAAAAAAAATCTTCGAATATGGCGGCGGTTTTATCCAAGACCGTTCCATTTATGAAGACACCGGGATATTTGCAAAAATGCATTATGAAAAAGGCACGATGAATGACGTGGACTACGAAACGTATACAAGCCTTTTCAATGCCATGGTAATGACGCCATACTTCCCGCACCCTGATTTACTTATCTATCTCGAAGGTTCGCTCGATGATATCCTCAACCGGATCCAAGAGCGCGGCCGTCCAATGGAACAGCATACCCCAATTGAATATTGGCAGGAAATGCACGGCCGTTACGAAGAATGGATCGATCAATTCAACGCCTGCCCTGTCCTTCGATTAAATATAAACGAATATGATCTTATGCAGGATGAAGCAAGTATCGAACCTCTTATAAAGCGGATTGCCGAATATATGGAGCAAACCAAGTTGTTGCGAAATGTGTAAAACAGAAAAACCACCGGTTATCCGGTGGTTTTTTAATATATTAGAAAACAAAAATTCCGTTACATAACTGTAACGGAATTCATCGATATCCAATTTATGCGCTGTGGTTATTAATAAGTTATGGAGGAGGTAGAGGGATTCGAACCCCCGCGGGATTTGACTCCCCTGTCGGTTTTCAAGACCGATCCCTTCAGCCGGACTTGGGTATACCTCCGTATCAACATTTATTATATTACATGGAATTAAAATCAAAGTCAAGCCCTCTATAAAGTTTTTTTAAAATAATTTTCAAACTTTGATAAAAAGGGGAATCAGCCTCTTTAACCAGAAGCTGATTCCCTTTGACTTACGGTTTAATGACTTCCGCACCGCGCATATATGGACGTAATACTTCAGGAATGATGACACTGCCATCTTCCTGCTGGTAATTCTCCAAAAGGGCAGCGACTGTACGGCCGATTGCCAAACCTGATCCATTTAGGGTATGGACGTGTTCCGGTTTGCCTTTTGCATCACGTCTGAAGCGAATATTGGCCCGTCTAGCCTGGAATGCTTCAAAGTTACTGCAAGAAGAAATTTCGCGGTACGTTCCATAGCTCGGGATCCAAACCTCGATATCATACTTTTTAGCAGCTGTGAAACCAAGATCTCCTGTACACATGCTTAGCACTCGGTATGGAAGACCCAGCAATTGGAGGACCTTTTCGGCATGACCTGTGAGGTTTTCCAACTCTGCATAGGAATCTTCCGGCTTCACGAACTTCACTAGTTCAACTTTATTGAACTGGTGCTGACGAATTAGCCCCCGCGTATCACGACCCGCAGATCCTGCCTCTGAACGGAATGAAGCACTGTATGCCGCATAGCTAATCGGCAGATCGTCCGTGCTCATGATTTCATCACGATGGAAATTTGTCACCGGCACTTCAGCTGTAGGAATCAAGAAGTAATCATCACTTTCAATACGGAAAGCATCCTCTTCGAATTTTGGCAATTGACCTGTCCCGGTCATGCTTGCACGGTTCACCATATATGGCGGCAGCATTTCTTCATATCCGTGTTCCTCAACATGAAGGTCTAACATAAAGCTAATTAGTGCACGCTCCAATCGAGCGCCAAGACCCCGATAAAATACAAATCGGCTTCCGGTCACTTTTGCTGCCCGTTCAAAATCCAGGATGCCTAGATCTCCAGCTACATCCCAGTGTGGTTTCGGTTCAAACTTGAATTCAGGTAACTCCCCCCATTTACGGATTTCGACATTATCATCTTCCGTCTCACCAACAGGCACGCTTTCATGCGGTATATTAGGAATGGAAAGAAGTAATGTTTCTAATTGCGCTTCCACTTCACGAAGCTCATCATCGAAACCTTTTATACGGTCACCGACTTCACGCATTTCCGCAATCAACTGATCTGCATCTTTTTTCTCCCGTTTCAATATGGCCACTTGCTGTGAAACTTCATTTCTTTGGCTTTTTAACTTTTCCGTTTCAGCAATCAAGGTCCGGCGCTTTACATCCAGTTCCTCGAATTTTCCTAAATCAGTTAAATCTTCACCTCTGAATTGCAATACACGCTTCACTTCTTCAAAATTATTTCTTACATATTTCAAATCCAACATTTCAGTTCCTCCTTAATGTTTTTGATGATTTATCAAAGAACGCAAAAAACTCCCGTCCCCTGAAGAAGGGACGAGAGTTAACCCGCGTTGCCACCCTAGTTGAAGGCCTATGAAACACGCCTACCACTTATCACGATAACGGCTTTTAACCGAAAGTATTTACTGACCCAAAAGGCTTTCCATACTCTGCTCCAGGAGGGATTCACAAAACTCTCACACCGATTTCCACCAGCCATCGGCTCTCTGTAGAAAGAAATACTTGTTACTATTTCCTGTCATTGCTTTCTTATATAATCAAATTGTTTTCCATAATGTACTATAATTTTATACATTACGCAACCGTTTTATACGCGAAACTTAAAACCAGCCTTTAACAGTGGAAGCCACACTGCTCCAAACGTCTCCAAAGAATCCGCCGACCGCCCGCATTGATAATACGAACCAGTTTGCCTTTTCAACGGATTCTGCAGCTACGACGTTAACCTTAACTGGATCGCCGTTGATGTACCCGTAATCTTCTCCTTTTTTAGGAGTGACTGTGATGTAGCCTAGCTTTTCACCTTTTTTGATTGGTGCAGTCAGCTTACCATCATCATTCAATTTGTTTTTATCGATCACTAAGTCTGTTTTATAGTTGTCTTTCCCACCATTTTCAACAAGTAGCTCGATTGCTTTTTCAGATTGAATCTTAACTTCTTTTTCCTTGCCTTTCACTACTGAAAGTGTTTCTTTCCCTTTCACCTGGTAGTTGGCTGGAAGGACTTTTTCCTTTTTAAATGTTGCATAAGCATAGTTCATAAGCTTAGTGCTATCTGCAAAACGTTCGTTTTTATTAGTGGACTTCATGACCACCGTGATATAGCGCTGACCGTCCCGGATAACCGTCCCTGTATGCCCATAACCGGCAAAGTCGGTAGATCCCGTCTTTAGTCCGTCTACGCCTTTATATTCAAAAATCAGGCCAGGCAGCATCCAGTTGAAGTTCGGATATTCTTTTCCATCACGGAACTTCAATTTAGGAATGCTGGCGATTTTTAAAACTTCCGGATAATCATTTATTAAACGATAAGCAAGAAGTGCAGTATCTTTTGCTGTCATGATATTTTCATCATCTTCATCACCTGAAGGATATTGCCCTAATAAATCGGAGTTATTCAACCCGCTGGCGTTAACGAATTTATGATGTTTCAAGCCTAATTCCTTTGCTTTTTCGTTCATTAACTTAACGAAGCTCTTTTCACTTCCGGAAACTAGCTGTGCTAAAGCTACTGTTGCCGCATTTCCTGAATAGACGGCCATAGCTTGATATAGTTCTTTAACTGTATAATCTTCACCTTCCGTTAACCCAACATTCGACAAATTGGGTGCTTTTGAAAGGTCATGTACATATTTATTTATTTTTACTTTTTGATCCCAACTGATTTTCCCATTTTCAATTGACTCCATTATGATGTACTCGGTCATCATTTTAGACATGGATGCAATCCCTAATACTTTATCGGCATTTTTTTCATACACGATTTGTCCCGTTTCACCATCGATTATGATGGCTGCCTCTGCTTTTAAACCTAAATTATCAGATTCAGCAACAGCTTCCCCCGGTTGATAGGCAAATTGCGACATAACAAGAACAAAAACAAAAGTGAAAATGAGGGTTATCTTGCTGATTTTTTTCAATTTCCAATACCTCCAACTTTTAAGCTAATCTCTATAACAAAGAAGAAACTTTATGTAAATCCCTTGACACCTTGTCTAGTTTATCACAGAAAAAATAAAAAAAATAGACAGAGTAATCGCAGACTCTGTCTATTTTAATAATAAATTTTAATGACGATTATATGTTAAATTCATTACATTGAGTAGTTCGGTGCTTCTTTAGTGATTTGGACATCATGAGGATGGCTCTCCCTTAATCCGGCACCAGTCATTTTGACAAATTGAGAGTTTTCTCTCAACTCTTCCAATGTGGCTGTACCGCAATATCCCATACCTGAACGAATGCCGCCAATCAGTTGGAAAATGGTATCTGATAGAGGTCCTTTGTATGGAAGGCGCCCTTCGATGCCTTCCGGAACGAATTTCTTGTTATCTTCCTGGAAGTAACGATCTTTAGATCCTTTTTCCATTGCAGCAACAGATCCCATACCCCGATACACTTTAAAACGGCGACCTTGGAAAATTTCCGTTTCGCCAGGGCTTTCAGTTACACCTGCAAGCATACTGCCAAGCATTACTGCATGTCCGCCTGCAGCCAGGGCTTTAACGATATCTCCTGAATATTTAATTCCGCCATCAGCGATAATCGTTTTACCATGCTTTCTTGCTTCTGTTGCACAATCGAAGACTGCCGTGATTTGTGGAACACCTACACCGGCTACAACCCTTGTCGTACAGATTGACCCTGGTCCGATTCCCACTTTCACTACATCGGCTCCCGCTTCAATCAATGCTTTCGTCCCTTCAGCTGTTGCCACATTACCGGCAATGATCGTCAATTCAGGATAAGTCGCGCGGATTTCCTTCACCATTTCAAGGACGCCTTCTGAATGACCATGAGCAGTATCAAGTACAATTGCATCGACATGGGACTTAACAAGCATTTCAACACGCTTCATTGTATCCTTAGTGACTCCGACTGCAGCACCTGCAAGCAATCTCCCTTGCTTATCTTTCGCCGAATTCGGGAACTCAATGACTTTCTCGATATCCTTGATCGTAATAAGTCCTTTAAGAACTCCATTATCGTCTACAAGAGGAAGCTTTTCGATTTTATACTTTTGAAGAATCTTCTCTGCTTGTTCCAAGTTAGTTCCTACTGGTGCTGTGACGAGATTCTCAACAGTCATGACACTGGAAATCTTCAAGGAAAAATCGGAAATAAATCGCAAATCACGGTTTGTAATGATACCCACAAGTTTTTGATCCTCAATATTGTTGACTACAGGAACACCCGAAATGCGATATTTGCCCATTAAATGCTCTGCATCGAATACCTGGTGATCTGGCGTCAAGAAAAATGGATCGGTAATTACACCGCTTTCTGAACGTTTTACTTTATCCACCAGTTCAGCTTGTGCTTCAATGGACATATTTTTATGAATGATACCCAATCCGCCTTGACGAGCCATGGCAATCGCCATCTCTGCTTCCGTAACGGTATCCATTCCTGCACTGATGATAGGAAGGTTGAGCTTTAAGTTTTCAGCTAAGTTGACTTGAAGGTTGACATCTTTCGGCAAAACCTCTGATTTCGCTGGAATTAATAGGACATCATCAAAGGTTAAACCTTCTTTTGCAAATTTATTTTCCCACATTATTTTCCCCTCCTGCTTAAAAATATTATTTGTAGGTTATCAATAGGACATACTACTGTCAAGAAGAGAAATAAATGTTTGATTATTCTATTAATTCGGAGGACAGCTGCAATGCCTGAAAACAATGATAATTTCGATAAATATACACCTTTTTTTTCCGCATCTTCCTCTCAACTTTTTTTACAAAAATGTTACACACAAGAAAAAATAGCAGAAGCGGAAATCAAAAGTTACGATAATTGTTATCCATTTATTTACCATCTTGAACATGCTAAAACTTATTATAATCAGGCAGCCATTGCACCGCTATCCATTCAGCCAATCCTTACATTTTATGGATTTGCCCAATTATTAAAGGCTTGTCTGCTCACGATTGATCCTAACTATCCGGAATCAACTTCGATGCTTGCCCATGGGGTAACTACGAGGAAAAAGAAAAAGCAACAATATGAATTTCTGAAGGATGAAGTAAAAACGCAAAAAAATGGACTTTTCACCTGCATCGCCGAGAAATTATTTCATATCAAGCATCTGGAAGGTGAAAAGTTTTCCATGGGTACACTTATGAAAGAAATCCCGGATATGCAAAACTTTACATGGTCCATTTCCAAGAAAAATTTCGTCGCCCTGCTACCCTCTCCCAAAGGTTTTCAATTGCCTTCAACCATATTGGATAGCTATCAAATGTCCAGTAGTCGATTGGAGGAATTTTTGAAAGCTAAAACGAATCAAATTTACAGTATTTCGGAAGCTCCCGGAACACTGCATTTAAAAACAGGGGGTGTTCCCATTCATAATGCCAAATCTCCAATACGGTATAATTTGGAAGAAGGGCAATTCATGCTATCTCTGAATAAAGATTCGTCCGCTTTTTCATTACCTGAACTTTTGATTCATTATTTGATTTCTTATAACCTTAGCATAATAGCTCGTTATGAAACAGAATGGTGGGCAGAGCTGATGAAAACCATGCCTAATGACGATTACCCTTGCATTGTGCAATTCCTTAAAATAAGCCAAGCTAAGGTGCCATTTTTAATATTTGAATGGATTAAGTCGGAAAGGTTCCATATCTGATCCTTCCAACACCCTATTGGTGAAATGATCTGACCTGAAACGACAAAAAAG
>NZ_JAPTGA010000028.1:0-27028 GCF_026891895.1 Peribacillus sp. AS_2 | reverse complement strand
TTTCCCTCCAGAAGGCGGCCGTCCATATGCTCCTACTGCACAAAATGCTTGGCAAATGGGTGAGCTTGTTGGATACAACCTATATGCAGCATTTGAAGGCAAGAAACTTGAGGAATTCTCACCTGTAAACTCAGGTACACTTGCGAGCCTTGGCCGTAAGGATGCAGTGGCAACCGTTGGGGCCAATAACACGTCCCTTAAAGGCCTTCCGGCTACATTGATGAAAGAAGCAAGTAATGTTCGCTACCTATCACACATCAAAGCCCTATTCAGCCTAGCTTATTAATTCATGATCACCGTGACATGTTCACGGTGCATGCCCTTTATTCCCGTTTGGGAGTAAGGGCATTTTTCATATCAAAAAAGGCGGGCACCCGCTGAAAGGGTCCCGCCATATTTCACTCTACATTACTATGTTTGGAATAAGTAAGCTCGTGGCTGATGGACTCGGTTAATGAATAGTCCAAGCATACTGCATCACATAAAACATGTACACATTGATCAAACAAAGAACTTAACGGCTGTACGCTTTTCGTTTCATGTTCCAAGCGATTTTTCGTTGCTGCCGGTATCACCAAGACCTCATGAGAGACATTCGCCAATTCCGATTGGTCATTCGTCGTGATCGAAAACACCTTGCATCCCACTTCCCTGCCTTTTGCGGCAACTGATATCACACTTTTGGTCGAGCCGCTCCCGCTAATGGCTATGATCAGATCGCCTTTCGAAATAGAAGGAGTAATCGTTTCCCCGACTGCATAGACGTTTAAGCCAAGGTGCATCAATCTCATCGCAAAGGCTTTGGCCATGAAGCCCGATCTGCCTTCACCAACGATGAAGATCCTGGTGTCGGTCCGTAAATTTTTTAGGAGTACATCCGTTACCCCTCCGTCCATTTTGTGAAATACACCTTTCATTTCTTCTAAAATAACCCCAATTTCCTTCTTCAAACTTCCTTCACACCTTTCTTTCCATTCACCGTTTCCTTAAATCGACGGGCAGCTTCTGCTGGATTCTTTGCTTTTGTAATCGCCGAGCCAATGATGATGACATCCAGCCCCTTACCGACCATTACAGGCAAGGACGAAAGAGTGATCCCTCCTGCTGCAGCCCTCATGGACCCAGCATGATTTCTCATATTGATCATGGCATGACCTGAATTCTCCTGGCTGTCCTTGCTTACATGCTCACAGAATATCGCCTGACGGTAAATCCGTAATTGCTCAAGCCGGGTATCGGATACATTCAATAAATCAATCATGATCTGCCCCTTGCATTCACGCGCTTTTTCCAGGCACTTTTGGATGGTTACATCCGATGCAGCCCCCATTACCGTAGCTATATCAGCCCCGCTTTGAAAGCAAAGATCCATTTCATAAGCCGCATTGTCCATCGTCTTCATGTCGGCAACGATTTTTTTATCCGGAAAGTGATTTTTCATTTCTTTGATGCTATTCACTCCGAACTCTTTAATCAGGGAAGTCCCCACCTCAATCCAATCAATCGAGGCTTCCACTCTTCGTGCCATTTCAATGGCTTCCTCCATATTCATGCGATCCAACGCCAGCTGTATTTTCATGACGAAGCCACCTTCATTTGCTTGACTGACGTAACCGCAGGCTTTTTAACCATCAATGTGAGTAACGCTGAAATCAATAAAGATCCCGCCATGAAAATATAGGATGCTCCAGGCCCGCCGGTCAATCCGTTTAAATATCCGACGAAATAAGCACCTACAAATGAGCCAAGCGCTCCCATGCTATTAATCAGGGCCATTGCTCCGCCTGCCACATTCCTTGGGAGAATTTCAGGAATGATGGCAAAGAACGGTCCATATGGCGCATACATCGCACCGCCTGCAATAACCAACAGGGCATATGAAAGCCAGAAATTCGATGTTCCGAGCATGAAAGACCCGAAGAATGCGATTGCCCCCACAAGCAGCGATGTCCAAACGAACGTTTTTCGATTCAATGTTTTATCCGAAAAATAGGATAGTGCCAGCATCGAAATGACCGCTAACAAATAAGGTCCGGCTGAAAGCCAGCCCGTTGCCACTATATCCATGCTCGATGCTTGTTTAATAATGGACGGCAGCCACATGACGAACCCATAAACCCCGATGCTCCACATGAAGTATTGGATACTGAGGACGATGACCTGCTTTGACTTAAAAGCTTCCCTATAATTTTTCACAGGTTTTAATGCAGCCTGTTCTTTCTGGAGGGTCGCTTCCATATCTTGCTTTTCCTGATCTGTAAGCCACTTGGCATCTTTGGGACGGTCATTGACGACCTTATACCAGATAAACGCCCACAGGACAGCCGGAAGTCCTTCAATGATGAACAGCCATCTCCAGTCGAATGCCTTCAATAGGTAGCCGGAAAGGATCGACATCCACAATACAGTAACTGGATTCCCCAGAATCAAAAAGGTGTTGGCCCGGGAGCGTTCTTCTTTTAGAAACCAGTGGCTTAAGAAGACGAGCATCGCGGGCATAACAGCGCTTTCAACAACACCAAGCAAGAAGCGAATCGGATAGAGCCATCCCACACTTGTCGCCATCCCCGTCAAGGTCGCCAGTCCTCCCCAGAGAATCAAGCTCCAAAAAATCAGGATTTTGGCACTTTTCTTTTCTGCGTAATGTGCACCTGGAACTTGAAAGAAGAAATAACCAAGGAAAAACAGCGCGGCCAGAAAGGAGGATACCCCGGCTGTGATATTAAGGTCTTCCCCCATTCCTCCCGCTACGCCAAACCCATAGTTGGCACGGTCGAGATAAGCGAGACTGTATGTGATGAACACTAAGGGGATCAATCTCATCCACCTTTTTCTCGAAGCTACTTGTAATTGAGACATGATTGAAGCACTCCTTTTTTCATAAAGTGTTCTAGCTCTTCCATATCAGGAAGGCCTTCGTGATCTCCGGAAGACATCACGGCCTTGGCCCCTATTGCATTTCCGCGTAAAACTGCTTCTTCATTCGATGCCCCTTCCAGTAAAGCACTGATTACCCCGACAGCAAACCCGTCTCCTGCCCCTACGGTATCCACGACTTCCGCTACGGTAAAACCCGGTACCTCCTTCCTTTCATCTTGGGTTGCAAAGTAGGCTCCTTCTTCCCCGAGTTTAATCACCACAAGCTTAACACCGAGTTCGAGGTAGTAACTGGCGATATCCTCTTTGTTGCTGTATCCTGTAAGAATTTCACCTTCCTGAATTCCGGGAAGCAGCCAATCCGCCTCCTCCGCAAACATATTGACGATGCTGATCATCTCCCTTTCATTCGGCCAGAGTGATGGACGCAGATTTGGATCGAATGAAACGGTTACACCCTTTTGTTTCAGATGTTTCAAGACTTGCCATGACAGATCTCTGAAACTGCCGGAAATGGCAGGAGGTATCCCCGTTAAATGCAGGTGCTGAGTTGAAGGGAGTTTCTCCAGGGGAAAGTCCTCCAGGGAAATCTTACTGGCGCTTGAATTCTTCCTAAAGTATTCAACGACCGGATCTCCTTGTTCGACTTTGGATTTTAACTGGAACCCAGTTGGATTGAATGGATCCATCAAAACATGGGAGACATCCACCCCCTCATTTGTGAGCGTTTTCATAATCATGCGCCCGAACGAATCATCGCCCACCTTGCTCATCCATGCAGTTTTAATCCCTAGCCTTGACAGGCCAATCGCTACATTGGTTTCGGCCCCTGCCACATAACGCTTATAACGCATGCAATCATCAAGGCTTCCCGAATCCTCAGCGATGAACATCGCCATTGCCTCTCCCATCGTCAGTACCTTAAGCTCGTTCATGGCTGACCTCCTGTTCCATTTTCATAAGTGAAATATAAGTCGCTGCATTTTCCAATGTTACCGGGAATTCAATCGCTACCGGACAAGCGCCATTAAACTTTTCCAATAACTCCATTACCTCAGGCAGCAGCGGCATCGATACCGGCTCAGTCACCCAACCCTCTTTCTCGCGTTTCACTTGCTTTAAATGAATATAGTCCACATATCCCGCTAAACCTTTCGCAGCTTCCATTGGAACTTCTTCTGTATACAGCCAATTGCCCGTATCAAATGTCAATCTTATCGGGATATCGAACTTTTCGGAGCAACTCAGGAAATGAGCGATCCGTTTTACGTTTCCACCGCCAAGCGTCTGATCATTCTCGATGGTGATTTTCATTTCACGGTTTTGCAGATTTTCCACCAAGGCTTCATTCATTCGAAACATATCTGTTTCAAAAAAATCGTAGTTTCCTAGAGGCATCTTCAGCAATTCCGCTCCCAATTCATCCGCTTCCCTTGCCAAGCGTTTAAAACCTATTTCATTCATTTGATGGTTCGAGCCGATCAGGAATTCAGGAGCGGAATAATAAATGTCCAAGTTAAGCTCCCTGCATAAGGCACCCAATTCTTCCAGAGAATCATCCGGCGTCAACAATTCTTTTCTGATTTCGATTCCATCAGCTCCAGCGGCTGCTACCAGTTTTATGATTTCAAGATGTCCGAGCGCTTGAAGCTTTTCGGCCGGTATTGAATTCATGCATACAAAGACTTTCATATTAATCCTCCTGACCCCAAAATGGTATCGGTACCATTTTGTGAGTTAATAAAGTCTTCAAGTTTAGAAGACTTATGATTTTTGTATAAATGGAGTCGTTTTCCTTATATTCAATTTCGCTTGATACGCCATTGTCTGCGCTGGGGAAGCCTGTCCATCAATGCGGCGCAGGATCATTTCCATAGCAGCGACCCCGATTTGGTATGTGGGCTGTTCAATCGTTGTAATGCCCGAATAAACGATGGTGCTCCAATCCGGATTATCAAATCCCATCATTGCTAAATCTTCCGGGACCGACAGTTTCTTTTCTTGTAAAAGTAGAATTAATTTTAATAGCACGACACTATTTGCCGTCAATATAGCTCTTGATACGCCTTTTGAGTCATCTAAAAAATGCTGGAGCTTGGACTCGACATCTTTTAAATCATCGACATTGACCTCATAAACATCACCTGAACTCGGATGGCTGTGGCTCATCAACGTTTGCTGAAAGGATAGCCGCCGCTCATGCCTGGTACTGACATTGCTGGCAGGTTCGCTGAAAAATGCAATTCGTTCATAATTTTGGCCAACCAAATAATTGACAGCTTGTGAAGTAGCCTGAAAATTATCCAATCCTACCGTATCGATTTCAAGATCTGGCACCTTCCGATCCAAAAGGATGATCGGGGTCTTTTGCTCTTGCATCTGTTTTAGCATGTCGTGATTACCGCCAGTCGTATGAATGATAAGCCCGTCGATGCGATGGGATAAAAGCATATCAAAATAGCCTCTTTCCTTCTCGGGGTTATTATCAGAATTGCAAATCATCAGATTATATCCATTCTGGCTGCATATATCCTCAGCCCCCCGAAGGATGGCCGTCGTATATGGATTGTTGATGTCCGCCACGATGATTCCAATCAAATAACTCTTATTGCTTTTGAGCCCTCTTGCCATCGTGTTTGGGCGGTACTCCATTTTGGTGATCGCCAGCTCGATTTTCTTACGGGTTTTGTCAGAGAGTTCATCAAATCTCCCCCCTAAATACCGGGAAACAGAGGTCTTTGAAACACCTGCTTCTCTAGCAACATCGTAAATTGTAACCTTTGCGTTTTCTTGTTTAACCATTACATTCATCCATTCGCGAATTTTGGAACCGGTTCCATTTTTATAAATATTAACACATTACCAATGAATGTCAATCCATTTTATTCAAATTCTTTTTCTTCCGCTGAAAATGCGTAGCTAAGCTGACAGCCCGTTGCTTTTTTCACCGCACTCCTTCATTTCCTATACTAAAATATATTAACTAAATTGTATAATATAAACAGTTACGGAGAGGGGAAGGCTTTTTTTGATGAAAAATAAATATTCAAAATGGTTACTCGTTGTAGTTATAGGTATGGGTGTTGCTATCGGAGGTTATTGGAATTATTCCAGTATTGCAATTGGAGGCACATCTGATAATGGTATGTGGAAAGCAAATTATAAGAAAAACTCTGATGAAACAGTTGGCGGATGGATTGGACATCTTCAACAGAAGTCTGGTGGCAAGGTCAAGATAAAAGAAGTAAGCTTTACTGATAATGGAAAAATAGTAGTGGAACATAAGGGATTTACAGAAGGAAAAAGTGAAGATGGCTCTGTTACAAAATTAAATCCGTTATCAACGGATTTTTTTATTTGGGTGATCCTCCAAAAAAAGAGCATGTGTACAAGCTGCATATTACATGGGAGAAAAAAGGACAGCCCAAGACAGATACTTTTCTTCTAAAATAAAAGAGCTTACGTTCATGCAAGGATATAGATAAATTATGGAGCCATTTTGAAACAAAATGGCTCCTTTTATAGACATGGATTACATTTTATTCGGCGTTGAAATGCCCAATAAACTTAGCGCATCCTTCAAAACGAGCGCAACGGAAAAAGCGAATGAGAGCTTCATTTGTTTCCATTCATCTTCCACTAAGATTTTCGAATGTGCATAATACTTATTGAATGCACGCGATACATGCAAGCTGAATTTCGCGATTTGTGATGGATCGGCTTGTTCAAATGATTTTTGGACAATGATCGGGTATTGCTCCAGCAGCTGGATGACTGGCCACGCATATTCGCCTAAAGCTTCATATTGGATCGCCTGCTCTTTAAAATCACCTTTTTCAAGCAAGGAGGAAATTCGCGCATATGTGTACTGTACATATGGGCCCGTTTCTCCCTCAAAATTCATCATTTGCTCTAATGAAAAATCAATATCGTTCATGCGGTTATTTTTTAAATCATTAAAGATTACCGCTCCGACACCGACTTGTCTTGCAACCAGTTCTTTCTGTTCAAGCGCTTGATTTTTTTCTTCAATATTGCGCTTTGCAGTTTCGATCGCCTCTGCCAATACATCCGCAAGCAGGACGACTTTCCCTTTACGGGTCGACATTTTCTTACCGTCTTTTAGCATCATGCCAAATGCTACGTGCTGTAAGTCTTTTGACCACTCATACCCCATTTTTTCAATGACGTTAAAGAGTTGTTTAAAGTGCAGGGATTGTTCATTTCCGACCACATAAAATGTTTTCTTTGCCTCATACTGTTTTTTGCGATACATGGCAGCAGCTAAATCACGTGTGGCATAAAGTGTCGCACCATCGGTTTTCGTAATCAAACAAGGCGGCATATCTTCCAATTGCACGACATAGGCACCTTCTGAAAGGGCAAGCAGGCCTTTTTCTTTTAGTTCCCCGACAACCGGATCCATTTTATCATTGTAAAATGCTTCGCCGGCATAGGAATCAAAACGGATGCCCAATAAATCATAAATCGTCTCGAATTCTTTTAAAGACGCATCCCTGAACCATTTCCACAATGCCCGTGCTTCCTCGTCCCCGTCTTCAAGCGACTTGAAGCTTGCGCGTGCTTGTTCATTCAATGATTCATCGGTTTCTGCTCTTTCATGGAACTTCACATAGATTTTCAATAATTCCTGAATCGGCGAAGCTTCGATTGCCTCTTTGTTTCCCCACAGCTTATACGCGACAATCAACTTACCGAATTGCGTGCCCCAATCTCCTAAATGATTGATACGCACGGCATTGTAGCCGTTTTTTTCGGCAATGTTGGCCAGTGCATTCCCTATGACCGTAGAGCGTAAGTGCCCCATGGAAAAAGGCTTGGCAATATTCGGGGAGGAATAATCAATCACGACATTTCCCTGTCCAGTCTGCATCGAACCATATTGATCCTTTTCCCTTAATATCGTTTGCAGCACGTTTTCCGTCACCATCTGTTGATTGACGAAGATATTCAGATAACCTCCCACTACGTTCACTTCTTGAATCAACGTACTGTTTAATTGTTGGGCTATTTCCGACGCAATCACCTGAGGCGATTTTTTGAATTTTTTCGCAAGAGTAAAGCACGGAAAGGCGATATCACCTAACTCCATCAATTTCGGCTTTTCCATTAATTTTTCTATTTCACTTGCTGGCATTTCATTGTTCAAAGCAGTTGAAATCAATTCTGCAATTGGTTTATTCATCGACATTTTCCCTCCTAAACAAAAAAGCCCCCGCCTCTAAATAAGAGACGAGAGCATGAATTCCCGTGGTACCACTCTAGTTGCCACAAATTGCGGCCACTTTCCATTGTTAACGAGGTGACTCCCCGATATTCCCTACTGAACGTTTCAAGAAATTTCTCCAAAGTGCGCTTCATTCATCCGACCTGCATTAGGCTCCCACCATCCCTAACTCGCTTTCCATTTCAAAATGAACTACTCTCTTCATCACAGAATTTTCAATATTATGATTTAATCCATCGTACACAATTTAAAAAAACGTGTCAACACAATTTAAGAAACAAATCCTAACCAGCCGGTAACTTCATTTTATCCTTGATCGTCGAAAAATACTTCCGTACTGTCCCAATTGTGCCGCTTTGATTGGACGGCTCAATATTGGATGGACCATCGGCTAACAGCCCTAACACTCCCATTTCCCGGCCATTATGGCTGGAAGGCCCATCAATAAGCTCTGGGGAGTATATTCGCTTGCCATCCATTATGCTGCGAATCGAGCAGGCTAACTCTTCACCCGGGTTATCCTTCAATAAATAACCACTTACATCAGCCTTTAATGCGAGTTGAAAATAACCAGTCCTTCGAAATGTCGTTAAAATGACCACTTTGCATTCAAATGACCTTAATGCCTCCGCTGCCTCAAGTCCGCTCATTACAGGCATCTCCATATCCATGATGCACACATCAGGCCGTAATTGGTGTACAAGAGCCATCGCTTCTTCTCCGTTACTGGTTTGCCCGACAATTTCTATATCTTCTTCAAGATTGAGTAGAGAACTTATTGCCTCTAATAGCATTTGCTGATTTTCTGCAATGACAATTCGAATCATTTTTAAGTTCTCTCCTTTATCGAGTTCCTTATATGAAGCAAAGACTCCCCAAATCCGAGGATTATTAAGGGAGTCTGGAATGATACATGAACGTTACAGTTCAGATTTCACTTGAGTGGGAACACTTTTTTTCGTTAAATATTTTATGTCCTTGAAACCGACGAAATTCTTGGATTCCTCATCCCATAAACGGAAACGGAGTGAGCGCAAGCTTGTCGCAAGAGTGATCGTCGGAACGTTCTCTAAAGGCTGCGTATTATTATGCGCCATTTCCAATTTATAGTTAGGCACCCTTGGACTTAAATGGTGAACATGATGGTAACCGATATTGCCGGTAAGGAACTGCATCAGTTTTGGAAGCTTATAAAAAGAACTTCCCTCCACTGCTGCCAATACATATTCCCACTCTTCATTTTCTTCAAAATAAGAGTCCTCGAATGTGTGCTGGACGTAAAACAGCCAAATGCCGATTGAACCGGAAATCATGAAAATGGAACCTTGTACCAGAAGGAACGACTGCCAGCCTACTGCCAGGCAAAGCAATGCCGCAAAAACGACGATTAATACATTCGTCAAATACGTATTATTTTTTTCCTTCTTTCTAGCACCTTTACGGTTAAATCTATTTTTAAGAAGGAAAACATAAATCGGCCCCAAACCAAACATGACCAATGGATTACGATAAAAACGATAAGCAAAACGAAGTTTAAACGGTGCAGCCAAATACTCATCTACCGTAAGGGTCCAAATATCACCTGTACCCCGCTTATCCAAATTACCGCTTGTTGCGTGATGCACTGAATGCTCATGTCCCCATTGATCAAACGGGAATAAAGTCAAAACACCCATGATCGTACCGACGATTCTATTCGCACGGCGGTCTTTGAAAAATGAATGATGCGTACAATCATGAAAAATGATGAATATTCTCGTCAAGAATCCTGCAGCAAACACAGCTGGGATTAAAGCTAACCAATAAGAAACGGAAAGACTTATATATGCTAGGTACCATAAAATGATGAACGGCCCCAAGGTATTGATGATCTGCCATATACTTTGCTTTGTCGTTGATTGTTCAAAAGGAGCAATTTGTTTTTTCAAGGATTTCGTATTTTGCAAGGTCATATTTCAATTGCACTTCCTTTTTTTTGTCGTTATCCATAGTATAAAGAATCCAACCTGATTTTATTAGTACCAGGTGTCATGACTAGAAGATGACAAATGTCATGTACAAGTCAATTCCAGTGACAAACATAAAAAAAAGGCCAACCAGGAAGAACCGGTTAACCTGTACACATATATAGGATTTCTTTATCTTCAAAATAACAGGCGGCCTTACTTTAAGAACAGGACTGTCAATGCTTACAGTCCCATCAGTAAGCAAATGAAGGCCCGTTACTCTCCTTTTAAAAATAAATAAAGACCATAATCCGTCGAAGTTGAGGCATAACCCATTTGGCGCAGCATGGCCGTGATATTGCCGCGATGATAGGTTCCATGATTCACGACATGCGGTACCAGTTCGGCTGCACTTGTTTTCATTTTTCCTCCAGCTGGATTCTCAATCATTAGAGGCTTATCTAAATTTTCCTTTTGGCCAAGCAGCGATTTGTACCGCTCGGACAACTCAATAAACATGGCCTCCATTTCCTCCAATTCCTTTGACTCCATTTGTTCCTTCCGTTGTTCAGCCAGCTCCAATGCATGTTTCATGCTTTTACCGGAAAAAACCTCCGCCCACCCCAGATCGGAAAGATATACATGGGCCATCACACTCGATATCGATGAAAACACACTTTGAACTTCCTGATGGTATACATCCTTTGGAAGCTCTTTTAAACGGTTGAAAATCTGAGTATTTGCCCATATGTTGTAATCATAAAACTGTAATGAAAAATTTGACATATAAACCCTCCCCTTCTACTTACAAATCACTTGTCCTTCTTACGGAATAATTCGTCCCACACGATGGTTAGAAATGCCTTTCCACAATGTACCTCTATTTATATGGCTATTCTCCATAGTAAACTAGTAAAGTTAAATTTTACAAAGGGGAATAAAATCATTGTGAAAAAATTCTTTGGGTGTTTTATTATGTTAAGCCTTCTTTGTATGTGTCTCTTTCCAACCAGTGGTCATTCATCAAGTAAAACCCAATCCATAGGTTTTGTTAAAGTGGACAATACAAAAGTTTTTAGTTCTCCTAAATTAGGTTCCACTCTATTAAAGACATTAAAGAAGGGCGAAGAGTTTCCTATCATTTCTTCTTCCGTTGGGGATTCCGCGGGGCCCATCATTCATAAAGTGAAGTCTGGAAACACACTATGGAAAATAGCAAATCAATATGGTGTTTCAGTAAGTGAACTGCAAAAAGTAAATAAATTAGTTTCTTCCGAAATAACTGTTGGCCAAAACCTGAAGATCCCTCAGAATTATAAGATCCATAAGGTCGTATCAGGCGATACACTGTGGAAGATTTCTACTAAATACAAGGTAACAACAAGTGATTTGACGAAATTAAATAACTTACATACGGTTACCCTTAAAGTGGGCCAAAAATTGAAGGTTCCGGATTATTACTACCAGGTTCAATTGCTTGGCGGAAAAAAGGGCTGGATAAAGAAATCCCAGCTTCAAAAAAAGGCGCAAAACCGTATCGTCATGGGCTGGAAGCATAACGGATCGAAAGAAAACGATACCCAGCAACTTAAACAACCGAATTTGAATGTAGTATCTCCCCGTTCTTATACGCTGACGGATACCGGTAATTACGTTTCCGTTTCTGTAGATACAAAATACATCCAAGCTGCCCATAAACAAGGAAAACAAGTTTGGCAGCTTATCGGGAATAAATTTGACCCTGTATTAACTGGTTCAGTACTAGGCAGTACCAAAAAACGCCAGAAATTAGTTTCAGCTTTACGCAATTCACTTGTTAAAACGAAAAGTGATGGAATAAATGTGGATTTCGAAAACATCGACCCAAAAAATAAGAAGGACTTTGTACTTTTCATAGGCGAACTAAAAAAGGCACTAAAACCGCATGGAATTAAAGTGTCTGTGGATGTCACCCGAGAAAATGAAGACCCTTTTTGGTCAAAAAGCCTGGATAGGAAAGCACTTGGCAAAATAGCGGACTTTATAATCATAATGGGTTATGACGAGCATTGGGGAGGGAGCCCGGTAGCCGGGTCCGTTTCCTCGTTACCTTGGATCAAAGAAGGAACCAAGCTTTTAATGAAAGAAGTACCTGCTCATAAGATCGTATTGGCTGTACCATTTTATACGAGAGAATGGGAAACCGATTTGTCGACCAAAAAAGTGAAAAGTCATGACCGTACCATGGCTGAGGTCAACAAAATCATTTCAACTGAAAAACTTAAAAAGGTATGGGATAAACAGACGCAACAAAATTACGTGGTGTACACTTCCAAAGGGAAAAAGCATCAAATTTGGATAGAAGATAAAAAATCGATGAAGCTCCGTATGGACCTGGTTAAACAAAATCATCTAGGCGGTGCAGCTGCTTGGTACATTGGATCAGAAACCCCTGACATTTGGGATGTTTATCAATTTAATCAATAGGTACATGCATAAAGGAAAAGGCCTCACATTGTGTGCGGCCTTTTTTGCATGACATCATTTTCAGTCGGTCCAGTCGTTTTAAGTGAATAGACCACCCCAATAAATATCAAGGAAATACCCAGAATTTGAATCCCGTCCGGTTTAAATCCTGAAAGCAGGATATCCAAAAGGATGGCAACTGCCGGATCGACAAAAATCATGAAAGATACTACATTTGTAGGCAAATGGCGAATACTATTAAAAAACAGCAAATACACGACGCCTGTATGGATGATGCCGGTAAGCACCGTATAAAACCATTCGGAAGATTTTAACGTTGTATATACGGAATAATCGACAAAAGGAATCAGTAATAGAAATCCAATGAACATTTGCAGAAATGTGGTCGCATATACACTGGTCTTTGTAATGCTCTTTCCTAAAAGCATGGTTGCCGCATAGAAAAAGGCAGCAATGATCCCATACATGATGCCCTCCCATTCAGGTGATGATGATCGAAATCCATCTGTTCCCATAATGAGTAATGTGCCAATGAAGCAAAGGGATATGGCCAAGATGGAGAATACATTCATTTTCTCCCTAAAAATGAAGCTCCCTATAATGAGTACAAGGATCGGCGCTAAATGATAAAGCGAAATGGCGATTGTCACCGATATCAGCTCAAAAGATTTAAAGAGGAATATCCAGTTTAACAAGTTGGCCACCGCGCAGAAAATGATGAGCATTACCTCCCTGCCATTCCATATTTCGTTCTTGAAATGTCCGGTAATCATCCAGGCTGCACATAAGAAAACGGCAGCACAAATGCAGCGAACAAAAACCAGTTCCAATGCAGGAAGTCCTGATAGTTCCGAAAAGAAACCGACAGAACCGAAGATTGTCATGGCTAGAGACAGTTGAAGAAGTGCTATTTTATTCATTTAATTTCCCCTCATGAAATTTCCATTTTTTACATTCATACTATCATTTCTCGGGCATGCCGTCACGAGTAATGATATTCGCCCACATTTGATCCGGAATACTTAATGTACACCTGCTATCGCGCGGCAAGGCTGTCATGATCTCGTCTTCCCTGCCTTCCTTTATTTTGGCGGCCCAGTCCGGTTCCATCAGCAATTCCCTTCCTAATGCGAAAAGCGGTATATTTTTCTCAAGCACAGCATTTGCTTCATCTGGAGTATGAATCGATCCAAGTGATATGAAACTGGTCCTGCCAGCGATGACATCACGGAGAATTTCGGTCCTTGTCAATCCCCTGTTCAATCCGCTTCTAGGCATGGACCAGACATTTTTAACAGAAAGATGTAAATAGGAAAGCCCCTGAGTTGCCAATTCATCTACCCATGCAACTGTATCATCCATTTTCAATCCGCCTTCTTCCGGTTCTTCGGGGGAGAACCGATACCCAATAACGAATTCCTTGTCTGCATAAAGATCACGGATCCGCTTCACCTCCGCGATGACGGCAAGTGGAAAATGCATTCTATTCTTCAAACTCCCTCCCCAATGATCTCTCCGTCTGTTAGAGTGGGGTGAGAAAAACTGCTGCAGGAGATAGCCATTCGCTCCATGGATTTCCACACCATCGAATCCTGAACGAATGGCATGGCGGGTGGCTCTTCCAAAGTCTTGAATAGTGGATAGAATTTCAGTGTGGCTCATTGACCTTGGAATGTACTCTTCGCCCATTCCTTTATAAACGCTTGCAATGATTCCGCTCGGACTAACCATTTTTTCTCCGCCTGTACAGCTTGGAAGGCTCTCGCTTCCGCCATGATGAAGCTGGAGAATGGCTTTTGCACCTTTGGATTTGATTGTCTTTGAAAGCTCAGTGAGTCCAGCGATGCTTTGTTCATCATATACTTTCATTTGCCGGGGAAAGCTTGTCGCAACAGGGGAAATGGCGGCAGCGGCAGTAATGAACATGGCAGGTCCATCCGCCCTTCTTTTATAGTAGGCTAATTCCTCGTCAGAAACCAAGCCATCCTCTTGACCTGAATAAGTGGTCATCGGCGCAACCACAATCCTGTTTTTAAGAACCGTTCCATTAGAAAGCGTGTACGGTGAAAAAATTTGCCCGTATTTCCGTTTCATCATTTTCCATCACCCATTCGTATTTTAATTTGTAATGTTATTGTATTCTCGACCACATCATAAGTAAAATGAATGTTTTTCATTACTTGGATTAGAGTTTCTCATGTATAATTCATAGAAGAAGGGTGTGGGGCATTTGAATTTTTTTCAACTGGAAGTCTTTTTACATGTTGTTGAACACGGAAGTTTTACGAAAGCGGGAGACCGGATCGGACTGACTCAATCAGGCGTGAGCCATAACATTACAGCACTTGAAACGGAACTTGGTGTGACTTTATTGAAGCGTGACCGAAAAGGTATAACACTCACGACTGCGGGAGAACAAGTCATTCCACATATGCGGGCCATTGCTGCCAACCTTGCACATATCGAACAAAAGATTGCAGCTGTGAATGGAATGGAAATCGGTAAAATAACGATTGGCAGTTTTCCAAGCTTCACTGCCAGATTCATACCAAAGCTATTCTCCATCTTTAAAGAAAAATACCCTAATATCGATTTGCTGATTCATGAAGGTGGATATGAGGAAATCTTAACATGGATCGAAGAAGGAACAGTGGACATCGGCTTTGCAGCAAAACCAGTAAAGAACGTGGAATTCATCCCTCTGCTAACAGATCCTCTATCAGCTGTCGTGTACGAAGGCCATCCGCTTTCAGGGAAAACCTCATTGAACCTGGAAGACTTCGTTGATCAACCATTCATCATGCTGAGATCTGGCTGTGAAACACTCATAGAAGATAGATTCCTGGAAGCCAAGATAAAACCAAACATTTCATACGACATTAAAGACAATCAAACCGTGCTCTCAATGGTAGCGGGAAAATTAGGCATCACGATTATGCCAGACCTGGCCTTACCGGAAAAACCCGAACGCATCAAAAGCCTGCCCTTGAACCCGGAACTTTCCCGGGAGATCGGATTGGTCATGAAATCAGCTAAACACCTATCACCCGTCGCCAAGGAATTTACAAAAGTCGTTCAAGGCCACTTCATCGGGTAATGGGCAGTATGAAAAAACAAGAATCCCCTTTTCATGAAAAAGGGGATTCTTGTCGTGTCGATGATCATCCAAAGAATAGATCCAGCAGATTACTGCCTGCAGATGATTGCCTATTGTAAAACTCCGAATAACCGCACTGCTTGCAATACACAACCGTAAATTGATTATTCTGGACATCGAACATTTTTGACAAGCCTGTTCCTGTCATCGCTACATCCTTCTTGGCAGCATCATTGCTTCCGCATTTCATACAACCCTTTTCGCTCATGATCCTTCATCTCCCAAATTTATTAAAATGATAAATGCTCATAAATACCGGAGCTTCCCGGCACCGTTCATAATTACATATACGGATAACCCGGATAAATGGTTTCGGAATCCATGCAAAAATATGTAAATTCCAATGAGTCCTGTTTTATTGGCTGCCTTTTTTATTACGGATAGACTTAATGGTAGGCAAAGCATTATACACACTAATTGCAAAATAATAGATTAAAATCATATGCATAGCATCACTTATAGGAACGGGGTATCATCAAGCTTAAAAATAGCAAATAATGCATATACCCCAACAAATATGATTGGATAAATGATGTAATGATAGATGAAATTTTTTATGAACATATTAATTTATCGCATCGCTTTCTTATTCACTTATACAGCTAAAACCGATAATCGGGGACACTGGTGAAAAATCATTAAATCACATCTGCATCATCCAATCGTATTTCTGCGACCCTTCCACCTGGTACACACCAGAATTCCAAGGTAATATTTCGTTTATGGTCAATGTATCCGATAATATCGGCTCCCTGTTCATAACTTTTATAATAATGTTCTCCGTACTTCGAAAGGACGTCCGCTTTCTTACTTCCTAATTTAATGCCTTTGCTTGTTTGAAGGGAGTTTTCAAATTGGGCGTCGTCCGTACTTGAAATGATCAACCGCATGATTTTCCCTTTTTCCTCGTCTGTATTGATAGAGGCCGTTTTCAACCCGCCCTTCCAATAATAATAATCATAAGCCTTATTATTATCCTGATCGATGGGTTCTCCATATTCCCTGATGAATTCCGGACTCGATATGTTATCAAACACTTTAAATCCCCCGATAGATTCATCAGACAAATCTGTTGATTTTGTCAATTTTTGAGAGAATGCCGAGTACACATAGAACCCTAACGCTATTCCAATAATTGTAAAAACAATGACTAACTTTCGTTTATAATGCATTTTCCCCATCTTTAAACCTGCTCCATCTCTATCAGATTATTTCCGCGAAGTCCGCAATTAACCAGTGTATTGTTCATATGTACATGGAGCTACTGACTAGCAAACTGGCAGGAACTGATCCCCATTACGAACCCTCCGCCTATCCCGATCACTACGCCAGCAACTGTCCATTGTGATATCACCATGCCCATTAGAAATAAAGAAAATCCTATAAGTCCAATTAATAGAACCTTGTTTTTATTCATTTTCCACCCCTAAACCCAACTGAAAATCCTCATATTATCTTATACGGATAATTTTGGATAAAAGTTTCACTTTATGCCAGATTCAAAGCAGCAACATTCCTGTTGCATAAGAAAAACCGAAATCAGCCACTGATTTCGGTTTTTCGCTCTATTTAATTAGTGATATCTTTTTTCTGGAAGAAGAAGAAAGTTAGCGCTAAAAAGATAAGATAATAGATTCCCAGTACACCCATCGAGAATCCAAGTGTAGCTCCATCGAACATGTCTATCGTTCCGGAAATATAGCCCCTTAAATCGAGATGGGGGAATAGGACGAATTTTAACCACTCGTATTTTCCGATGAATGATTGAATGACCATATTTAATGTCGAAGATGCAAATAGGATGAAAATGGATATACCTACTGCAAGTGCTTGGTTTTTAAATAATGTGCTTAACATGAAAGCGATGGTCGTGATGACTAGGAATCCTGGTATCCAGTAAACGATCATGTCCACGAAATATTCGCCGACTACCACCGGACTGAATTCGAAAGATGCAGGATCCATGATTTTGTCTGAATACGAACCATTGCCAAAGAATATGATTCCGATTAGATAACTGAATATAAGCAGGCTCGCAAGTAATAACGCTGCAAATAACAAGGAAGTAATATATTTGGAAAGAAGGATCTTCCAACGTTTATAAGGCCTGATCAACAGTTGTTTAATGGTTCCATCGGAAAATTCCGAAGAAACGAGCGAGCTGCAAACAATAACGACGAATAAAGTGACAAATGATGTTAATGTTGTAGTCCATTCAGCCATATAGGTCCAATTCGTGTTTAAGTCAGGGTTTATATTATCAGCCAACAGTTGCTTGTTGTAAGTAATTTCTTCCATGATGGCGGCTTTTTCTTCTTCACTGATTTCCTTAGCTTCCAAAGCCTTTTCCTGTTCTTGGATATCGGCGTTTATCTCTTGCTTCCAATCTTTATTCGTTTCGTCAGGACTTAGTTTATAATCGATGACCGCAGCCCCTAATGCTGCCAATAATAGAAAAGCGATGAATATATAAGTTGATACTTTTGAAAAGATTTTCATCCATTCATTTTTTACTAAGGACATCATACAGACTCCCTCATTTCCTGCTCAGTGATTTCGAAGAATTTATCTTCCAGCGTTTTTCTGGTTATGCCAATTTCAAAGACATCCAGATCATTTGCATTAAAACTCCTGTTTATATGGGCTGTTTGTTCTCTGGTGGCCGATACGGAGATTTTCTTCGCACCACTTTTTAGGATCGTGATATCCGCAAACTGTTCTTGAAGGATTTTTTTAGCTAGCTTCCCATCACTGACGGTGAATGACACTTCATTGATCGTTTCAGTTTTTTCATCAACAATATGTTCTTTCGTATGGATCAGTTTTCCCTTTTCGATAACGGCAAAACTATCACACATCAATTGCATTTCCGATAGTAAATGTGATGAAATCAATATCCCGACACCTTCACTTGCCAGTACTTTCAAATAATCACGAAACTCGCGAATCCCTTGCGGATCCAAGCCGTTCGTCGGTTCATCAAAAATCAATAACGACGGTTTATGTAAAATGGCCTGTGCCACGCCAAGGCGCTGGCGCATTCCCAATGAATAGGTTTTAACCTTCTTATCGATGGCATGATCCAGTTTGACAAGCTTAATGACCTCTTCTATTCTCTCATTGGATATGTCATTGGATGACATCCGGGCATAATGCAGGATATTCTTTCTGCCTGTCATATATTTATAGAACTCCGGATTTTCAACAATGGCCCCCAATTCATGCATCGCACCTTCGAAATCATGATCGAGGTCACTGCCATTGATCATGACCGTACCGCCCGTACGATTGATGAGACCTGTGATCATACGGATGATCGTGGTCTTCCCAGCACCATTCGGACCAAGTAAACCAAATATTTCATTGCTTTTTATTTCAAAGCTAACATTGTCTACGATGGTTGCTTTTCCAATTTTTTTAGTTAAGGATTGAACCTTAAGAACCGATTCAGACATATAATACCTTCCTTTTTTATGAATTTCCAAAATCACACAAATTCAACATTACCATATTATGCATATTATTACTATACTGATATTCTTCTAATTGGGTATATTGAACCAATGCCTCCGCCGGCGTCAACTTCAGCCCCCGTTATCCAAAAACACTACCTTCACTTTTTTTCTTCGAAATAGCAACAACTCCTATATATCGTTACCATTTTATACGATTACGTAAGGAGAAAGTTTCAGGATTATTTTATCTGATAAGGAAAATTCACTATAATTTATACAATATATAGGTAAATCCGATAGAAATGGCCAGACCCAATGCAAATAGAAGGATTTTTCTAATAATGGAAGGTAAGAGCTTATATATCATCATTACAATTACATCGATGAAATTTGAGGGTACTCCGGAGCCGAACTCTTTGATTTCTTTCTTTTTGCCAAATAGGGCGAACCACATTATAAAAAGACCGCATAAAATAAAAATGATGGAAAAAATCTTATATCCCATTGAATGTCACCCGTTTCCTCATAGGCTTAACGATATTGTTATTATTATCTTAACTTTCAAGTTTCAGAATGAACTCTTCAACCTCTTTGCCTCTTGCATGGGAATATCCTTTGTCCTCATCGTCTCTTTCAAATCCGCATTTTTCCAGCACCCGGATGGATGCAAGGTTATCCTTGGCTGCACGGGCATAAAGAGGGCGGACTTTTATGTTCGGCAAAAAATGGAGCAGTGCACATGTAGCGATCCCTTTACCCCAAAATTGCTTCCCGATCCAATAACTCACTTCCGGGTTACCAAACTGTTCAAACTTGAGAATGCTGCCTGCCACACCCCCATTGCAGAGTATGGTCATTTTTTGAATATCCCGGTTCGATAAGATGTTCTTCCAGTGTGTCAAAAAAGCCGTCTTGTCTGATGGATCCTTAGATGTGAAAGCAGCCATATAGTTTGCGGCAGGATCCAATTGCTGCTCGAAAAAGATAGGAAGATCACTCTCCTTGACCTTCCGCAGGCGGACTCCTTCGTCATTTGTTTGCAATCCCATATACTCATCCCCCACACCAATATATAACATTCATCAAAACCAGAAAAACCGAAGACTCTGCCATCTTCGGCGCGGTTTCATTCTTTCATCTTACTATAATTGCCGTTGAACTGTTATTGCTCAATATGCTTGATAACGTCAGACAAGCTCTTATCCGCCATGGATCGGAGGCGTAAATGATGATTTTCAAAAGCTAAAGCGTCCGTCACGGGATTTGGTACGATTACACACTTCAACCCAGCAGTCAGGGCCGCTTGAAGCCCATTTAACGAATCTTCAAATGCTACGGCTTCTGCAGGCTGAATGCCTAGGACTTCAATTGCCTTTACATACAAATCGGGCGCTGGTTTAACTTTATCAACATCATCCCCTGTGATCATAACTTCAAAATAGTGTAACAGTCCGAGTTCCCCCAAATGATGAGTGACCCACTCTTTTGTCGAGCTTGAAGCGAGGGCGATTTTATATCCATTTCTTCTCGCTTCTTCTAGATAATCCTTCACACCTTCACGTGCCTGTGCTGTTTTCATCTTAACTTCATGGAGGCTTTTTGCTCTGGATTCAATTTCTTCAATATTACACCTTTCCCCCAGCTGATCTTTGAAGTACTGATTTAGTTCAGTATTATCGGTTCCGATACATGTAACAAAATGTTCGAGAGGCAAATCAGATTCATAAAAAGCCATCGTTTCTTTATAGGCCTCATACCAAACCGTTTCCGTGTCTAAAATTAAACCATCAAAGTCGAAAATAACTGCCTTAATCATATGATTCCCTCCTTTAACCTTACAATAGAATTTATATTAACTTAAACGTACATGAATGAATGCCCCTGTTCAACCAAACGGTTCCGTTAGTTTCATATGAAACTTGATTTTTTCCCATAATTCGACAATTGATAAGGATAAGGTAACCCGATGTCCGCCTCATTTCTTTTCTTTATGTTACATGTTTTAACAATTACTTAGTGCCTTCGCGGTGTTTTTCCTTAACTGCGCCTAAAAGAGTGATAGTTTAACGAATGGTTTAATTGCAGGAAACAACGAGGAGGATAAACATGAAGAAAATTTTATTAACGATCCTAACGGCTTCTGTATTCATTCTAGGAGTTTGCATGCCAACTAAAGGCGAAGCCGCTGCTTTGGATCGCACACTTTCATTTGGAATGAGTAATAGTGATGTTAAAGAATTACAAGAATTATTACTGACAAAAGGGGTTTTTCCCTATTATGAAGCAACAGGTTACTACGGCCCGATTACAAAGGAATCCGTAAAGAAGTTTCAGGAAAAATCAGGGCTGAAAGTCGATGGAATATCAGGAACACAAACGAATCAGAAAATACAGGTACTGAAAAGCGGGGATATGGGAAGACCTGTAGCTGAACTGCAAAGGCTATTGAAAGCCTGGGATGTTTACTCATCAACGGTCGATGGCATTTATGGATCAGGTACAAAACAAGCAGTCATGAGCTTTCAAAAGCAAAAAGGATTATCCGCTGACGGTATAGCCGGTGCACGGACCTTCAGTAAATTAGAACAAAGAGCCAGTTCAGCAAGCTCAGCCGTTAAAGAACTGACGGTCACAAGTACAGCTTATACAGCAAGCTGCGAAGGATGTTCAGGCAATACAAGAATGGGTGTCGATTTAGAAAAATATGATGATGCCAAACTGATAGCAGTCGATCCGAACGTGATTCCGCTAGGCTCCATCGTGGAAGTCGAAGGCTACGGACAAGCCATCGCTGCAGACACGGGCGGTGCGATCAAAGGAAACAGAATCGATGTATTCATCGCGAAAGAAGCAGATGCTCTAACGTGGGGAAGAAAGCAAGTGAAGGTAAGAGTCATTAGATAATGCATGACCTAAATATCGATATACTATAAAAATAGATACATAACCAAACCGCAAAGAGCATGTATGGAATCCATTCATGCTCTTTCGGTCTGTTTAAACCAATTTGTACATGATAATGTCATCAACGTATTCACTTTCGCTCATCTTGAATTCTTTGATTTTACGGCCTTCTTCAATAAACCCCAGCCGTTTATACAATGATATTGCCCGATGATTCGTTGAAAAAACCCCCAAACTCACCTTTTCAATCAACGGATTGGCTTCTGCCCAATCCAATAACGCCTCAATAAGCTCTTTTCCGATTCCCATCCCTCTGAAATTTTTTCTGATCATCACCCCAAATGAGCCCTTGTGGAACATTCTCTTCCTAGTTTCCGATTGAAAGGCTATCCATCCGACCACTTCATCGCTCATTTCGGCCACGATGATGGTTTCCCGTTCATTTTCCAATAACCTTCGTATCCAATCTCGTTGCTGTTCAGGTGTTTTATTGAACTCCTCCGATATGGCAATAAAATACTCGCCTTCGGAAATAACGGAATTCTGTACATCCAAAACCGCTTCCGCATCTTCCAATACACCAGTCCGGATCATATATGCAAGCCGATTATTTTTCATTCCTGGCATTCCAATCCCCCTTAATGAACCATGTTCGGATCGAAGTGAACAATAGTCCGGCCTTCCATGATTCTTTGTTCAATTTTTTGAACGGTATTGGATAATGGGCGATCCGCATTCTTCAAATCATACTTTTTATGAAAAAAGTTATATAACGTTAAATCCCTTAGCTTTAAAAATAGAGGAATCGTTTCGTATTCCACAGGTGCCAGGATATTTTCCGTCTCATACCCTTTTATGAATTCCCTCATGAACTTGGCAGCATATTCATCGAGCCCTTTTATCCCTTCACGTTCCAAACTCCACATCAGATAGTACAGAGGGATCGCCAAATCGCTGGCAAACCAGTGATATGAACAGTCATCAAAGTCAAAAACATGAATCCGCCCCTCATGATAGTGGAAATTGCCGTTATGTATATCAGAATGAATCAAGCCAAAATTATCTTGATGAACGGGAAGGGCATTTAAATGCTTGTTGATTATTTCTTGTTGGCGGATCACTTGCTCCGGTACATCGGATTGATAGAGCTGGACATTCAATAATTCCTCTTCATGCCAATCCAGCCGTTTATATTTCGCTTCAGGCTTATAACTTTTTGTTTGTTTATGCATTTGGCCAATGGTTCTTCCCCATTCAAAAAATAAAGGTCCATCGAAATTTTCATCAGTGACTTTCATCCTAACACCAGGAGCTTTTTCAAACAGGCAACAATAAAATTCCGTACCATCCGAGCCCTTTACAATTTCAACTAAATTCTTTTCTTTCGAAAAGAGAACTTTAGGAATTTCACTCCCATTATTCTGTAAATGCTCAATCCACTTTAGCTCAGCAAGCACTTGATCTTTTGTACGATGTGATTGATGGGTCATTCTTAAGATATATGGCGTTCCATCCCTGTAAACCTCAAATACGTAGTTCTCTGCATCTCCAAGTTTAACCGGATTCCCAGCATTCACTTGAAAAAAATCCCCTGCCAATTTCACCAATTCATTAGAAAAAATTCGTTCTACCGCTGCTTCCATGATCTTCACTCCCATTGCCAACATTATTAATAAAAACGATTTATACTATGCTTTATACGATACTAAGATGCCATTTCCCTTTATTTGTATTTTATAAATCTAAAAAGTAAAGATATGTTCTTTTGCATAATCATTTATTAACGGCTCCTTCGTCCTTCTCAAAGGCTGTTTTCACATACTTTGTTGCTATTTACCAGGTAGTGAGTTTTGGTTGATTTCCCCTCCAGATGCTCGCTTTCCGCGGGAGTCTCGCACTTCCGCTCCAATCAACCTTAGATAGTTTCGTTTTAAAAACAACAACCTTTACGAAAAGAGCCTTCTCAAAAAAAAACGCCCTATAGGGGCGTCCAAAATCAAGTTTCCTTTTCTTCTTCATTCGCTATTTTATTGAACTTCAAGATTGTTTCTTCGATTACCGGATTATTGAATTCCTCTTGGATGGCTGATTGTACAAATTTATCTTCTTCACCATTCATTTCATCCCACTCATTAACTCTGTATTCTGGATCCCGACGATTTGATTTACCGTTTTGTTCCTCATTATTTAGCAACTATCTTCACCTCTTAACCATAGTAGAGTTCGAACCATTCATAAGCAGAAAGGATTTATCTTTTCAATAATCATCCTTGATTGAAATGGGTGAACCCGTTGAGGTATGTTGATTGACCCAGTCGAGCGATACTTTTGAAACGGCATCCCATTCAGGTATTTGGGCTTTATGTTGTTCCACCCAGCTCATGCAATATTGCGGGTCAATATTGCTTTCTTCAGATTTTGCCAAAAATGACTGAATTGTGGCTTCCGTACAGTTTTCCCATGATCCACATGTATCCTGCCAAATATGTTCCATTTTCATTTGGATATTTTCGTTAGCCATTGGGATTCCTCCTTAATTAAATATTACTTATTGATATCTTCATTAAGTATGTCCAAGGCTAAATAAATCATTACAAAAATTGGGGTTTTTTAGCGAAAGAATGAATTTACAATTGTAAAATTGATGAATAAACTGATTACGATAAACAAAATCCGCCAAAACCTATAGCTGCTTACGAAAGGAAAATCATTGCCTATTGTATTAAACAAACCAGTTTTGGAGCATTTCCAGTAAGTTTCGGGCCATTATGCGTGAATTGGGGCATATACTCGTGAATTTTTCACGCTTTTATTTGTCGAATCGGTGTTTACTCGTGAATTTTAGCCATTTACTCGTGAGTTTCACGCTTTTACTCGTGAGTTTAGCTGATTTACTCGTGAATTTCAGCGTTTTACTCGTGAGTTTCACGCTTTCCCCATAAAATGGCACAAAAAAAGCGGAATGCTTGGACTCCGCTGATCCCAGCGACGTTCGACGAACAATCCGTTGCCGAGTTCGGCACCGAGGCACCGCTTGGCCGTCCTGGGCAGCCGCCAGATCATGCGGGCGCCTATGTGCTGCTAGCATCTGATGAAGGTGCTTATATAACAGGACAGTGCATTCATATCAATGGGGGGATCACGATGTCCTCATAACTCCAAAACGACCGAAAAGCATGATGCTTTTCGGTCGTTTCCTTTGTGAAATTTAAATTCCTATGCCAGGCGAATTCATCAATACAATTCTCCAACCATCCGGATCTTCAATGGTAACACCTGATTTTTCCCAATATGGATTCTCCGGAAAAACCGGTTCATAGCCCATACCTTTCAACCTATTCGTGATTTCCTCAATGGTTTTACGTTCAGGAATATAAAAGACAAGCAGATTATCTTTTGATGGGGCAGGACAAGGACTGCCATCCTTATGTTGGGTAAACTCCAGATGATAGCTGGAATCCGGAAGTCCGATCATAATGCCGTCATATCCCTCGTGCCCTTCAAAAGATCCGATTTTTTTCAATCCTAATCCTTCACAATAGAAGCTTACTACCTTTTTTAGTTGATCAGTAGGACGTGCAACCCGGATCTGCGCTACTTTCATTTCAGTTGGCCATTTACTTTCCATTGTCCCATCCCTCTCTGTAAACCGAATTACATTTCTTCTTTCAAATTACTTTTACCAATATTCATGCCAAAACCTAATGCAATCGCCGCACCTAAACAACTGAAAAGACAGCCAGCTCCCAAGAAAATGGTTGGATCTGATTCACCAATCATCACTGAAGCTATACCTCCAATTGCCGGAAAAAGGGCAACCATGTATCCACTTTTCGCCCCGCCTATCTTTTCTACAAGCTTGAGGTAGAATAGCCAAGCTCCAAAGGAAGCGAATATAGTTAAATAGAACAAAGCAGATAAATATGAAACGGATGTCGGTATATTGACTTCTTGTCCTTGGATGAACACAATGGCCGCCAAAAGAATTCCTCCTGCTGCAAATCCAAGTACATTGGCATAGATTGGGTTCACTTTCTCCCTGGCATTTCTAGCAGAGCTTGCATCGCCCAATGCAGTGAGAGTGGTACCAAGAACAGCCATCATGATGCCCTTTATATCATTGAACCCATGAATATCATGTAAACTCGGATAAATAACAATACAAACAGCCAGCACACCAATTTTCCCGCCAATTAAGATACGTGAATGCAATGGTTCCTTCAAAAAAACACGAAGGGCAACGGGCGTTAAAATGACTTTCAATGAAAAAATTAACGTAACCATTGCTGCTGAACTTAAGATAGTGGCATAATAAAGGCATAAATAGCTTAAAGCAAAATTACAAATCCCAAACACAATAATGAATGGAACATCCTTTTTCTTAGGTTTTCCTTTAGGTCTAAGGATGCACAATAAAATGAAAAATAGGATGGCCGTCAAACCTAAACGATAGGTTAAAGATAATTCTAAACTCACAGGTGTACCTTGAATCTTAACGGCAATAAAATTAAGACCCCATACTAATAAACAAAATATGTACATAAAGTTAGTCATAATAACATGACCAATTTGCGATATTGCCCACTTTCTATCAGTTTATAAAACTCGTCGTAACTGATTTTCCCATCCATAATTAAACCGCCTTCTATTAAAAATCACATATGTAATAATAAAGTAAATATTACCAATTCGAAGGGGATTGTCAATATATAAAACTACATTCCGAAAAGCCCTCCAGTTAATTTGGAGAGCTTTTCATTGGCAAACGGCTATTAGCACAAACCCGTTAATTGAGTTTCGGAAACATTCCATCTGATTTCAAAAATCCAATAAGGAGTACAGGAAAAAACTTAAAGGACCTAGTCTTATACATATTTCGGTGTGAGATCAGCCTACAGTTTTTTTCAAGAAAACATTCCAGTCGATTTCAGAAATCCGCTCCCTTTCCGCCGACTGTCTGCCAAGCCTCCTCGGC
>NZ_JAPTGA010000027.1:0-33609 GCF_026891895.1 Peribacillus sp. AS_2 | reverse complement strand
CATGGCTCCCGTGGTCCCTGTGGCTCCCGTGGCTCCCGTGGCTCCTATGGCTCCCGGATCTCCGGTTGCCCCTGTTGCTCCGGTGGCTCCTGGATCTCCTGTGGCTCCTGTTGCACCGGTGGCTCCTGGATCTCCTGTTGCTCCGGTGACACCTTGTTCTCCCGTGGCTCCCGTGGCTCCCGTGGCTCCCGTAGCTCCTGTTGCACCGGTGGCTCCTGGATCTCCTGTTGCTCCGGTGACACCTTGTTCTCCCGTGGCCCCCGTGGCTCCCGTAGCTCCTGTTGCTCCGGTGACACCTTGTTCTCCCGTGGCTCCCGGATCTCCTGTGGCTCCCGTGGCTCCTGGATCTCCTGTTGCTCCGGTGACACCTTGTTCTCCCGTGGCCCCCGTGGCTCCCGTAGCTCCTGTTGCACCGGTGGCTCCCGTGGCTCCCGTGGCTCCCGGATCTCCTGTGGCTCCCGTGGCTCCTGGATCTCCTGTGGCTCCTGTTGCACCGGTGGCTCCTGGATCTCCTGTGGCTCCGGTGACACCTTGTTCTCCCGTGGCTCCCGTGGCTCCCGGATCTCCTGTGGCTCCCGTGGCTCCTGGATCTCCTGTGGCTCCGGTGACACCTTGTTCTCCCGTGGCCCCCGTGGCTCCCGTAGCTCCTGTTGCACCGGTGGCTCCCGTGGCTCCCGTGGCTCCTATGGCTCCCGGATCTCCGGTTGCCCCTGTTGCTCCGGTGGCTCCTGGATCTCCTGTGGCTCCCGTGGCTCCTGTCGCTCCGGCAGCTCCCGTGGCTCCTATGGCTCCCGGATCTCCGGTTGCCCCTGTTGCTCCTGTGGTTCCGACGGCTCCGGGATCTCCCGTCGCTCCTGTTACGCCTGTGGTTCCCATTGTTCCTGTGGCTCCCGTGGCTCCTGTGGCTCCCATAGCTCCTGTTGCACCGGTGGCTCCTGCATTTCCCGTGGCTCCGGTGACACCTGGATCTCCCGTCGCTCCTGTTACGCCGGTGGCTCCCGCGACACCCGTCGCTCCGGTTGCTCCGGTGGCTCCTGGATCTCCTGTAGCTCCTGTTGCACCGGTGGTTCCTGCATTTCCCGTGGCTCCGGTGACACCTGGATCTCCCGTCGCTCCTGTTACGCCTGTTGCTCCCATGGCTCCTGTTGCTCCTGTTGCTCCGGTTGCCCCCGGATCTCCGGTGGCTCCCGTGGCCCCTGTGGCTCCCGTGGCTCCGGCTACTCCTGTTGCTCCGGTTGCCCCGGCGGCTCCTGTGACCCCGGGATCTCCCGTGGCTCCCGTGGCTCCCGGACCTCCTGTTGCTCCCGTGACACCTGTAGCACCCCTAGCTCCTGTTGCCCCTGTTCCCCCTGTTGTCCCTGAATTTCCAATAGCTGACGCATTAAAGCTCTCTGGACCAACACGCGTTACATCCGAATCAACTGAACCAGTAATGTTACGAACAAAAGCTGTATATACTAAAAACCCTGAACCTTTGGGGACATTGTAATCTGCAGCTGAAAATGCGTACTCTTGAGGTCCAATCTCAGAGCCATTAACAACAATAGTTTTAATACCGCTAAAAATTGTACTAGCATTAGGATTGGTCCCTCTAACAATTTTAATTTCAACAGAATTTGCAGAAACACTGGCGGCTGGATTTACTTTTAAGGTGATGATCCCATCAAATTGAACACGAATAATTGAAGTGGGAATTGCTTCGCTTACATTAAGGCCAACCTGTCCAAAAAGTTGGTAAGCAGACGAAGTGGGAATATTAATGGAGTTGGCATAGGAAGCATTTTGAGATGTTCTTCCATCAAAGAATTCTGGCATTCTTGTTCCACCTTCTTTAAAAATAAAAATGAATTTACTTTTCTCCAAATACTAGGTGTTTTAATTGGCCGTAGAACCTTATAACACATTATGAAATTTGCAGCAACAGTGAAACGGCACAAGCCCTTCCGCATAAATTATCCAGTATTCTGCCATGGCTAATTGAATCATCCTATTTAACTTTTCAAGAAGCAAAAAAAGGCTAATCCCTTGGCGTTCAAGAGATTAGCTTTTTTCCTTTTTTTCGATACTCTGAAAGTAGCTGCGGTTATAGTCGATGGAAGGGTGATCTGGAAAGTATTCAGCAGCTAACTCATTATGTCTTTTTGCTTCCTCTAGCTTGCCGATGCGGTCAAAACATACGCAAAGCTGTATGTGCGGCAGCCATGTGTAACAATTCCGCTCGATAAAAGGGCTTTTTGTTTCTGGTATTTCTATTTGCGTTGCCAGATTGTACCAGAATATAGAGCGTTCATATTCATGCTGCTCCATATGGATGTATCCGAGCCGACAGCATATTTCCCCTCTTGGTGTATCGTACTCGAAAGACTTTAAACAGCTCTGGACAGCTGAACTCCAATCTTTTAATTGAATCTGACAGTCCGCCAACTTGCCGCAGGCTTGAATGTTATCCTCGCTCCATCCTTTACCCTCATCAAGAAATTTATGATACCACTGGATGGCATCATCATATAAACCATGGTCATTGCATTCATTCGCATAGTAATATTTGTCGCGCGGTGAAAAATCCATTCCTGATTGAAGGGCCTTCTTGTAAATATTCAAATTACGATCATTAAAGCTTTTTACCTTTTTATGATGTATGGCAATATCCGATTGAAATGTGAGTCCGGTCACTTCAAGATACTCATGAACGAATCCTATCCATTGGAAGTTCTTTTCCCGTTTTACGAGCCGGTTCCGCCTGGAACTAAAGCTGGGGTTTCCATTCCCATCAAAAGAAAGATGATAAAACATCATGACAGAATCGAAGTGAGGAGGAAGCTCTTTTTTCAGCGTTGAAAATTTCTCCTTATTCTCTTCTGTTAAAATATCATCCGCATCAAGCCAAAGTATATATTCTTTTGTCGCTTTAGAAAAAGCGAAGTTTCTCGCAGCCGAAAAGTCATCAATCCACTCAAAATCATAAACATGATCAGTGAAGGCTGAGGCAATTTGTTTCGTGTTATCTTTTGATCCTGTATCAATGATAATCATTTCATCGACTAGTTCCCTAACAGAAGCAAGACAGGTAGGAAGGGATTCTTCTTCATCCTTTACAATCATGCATAAACTAATTGAAATCCCGCCCATTAAACCACCTCCCATAACAGCATATTAGATTCTGCCTGCTATAATGTCTGGAGATAGGGTGATCTAATTAAATCCAAGACATGACAAGGAAAATCGTTAATTGCAGGAAATTTAAGATTTTTTGCAAACGCATTTTTGTTATAATTCCTTTGCTGAAGGACCTAATTTGTTTTATTTTTTAAATAATAATACGTATTTTCCTTATACTTGCGCATATTAAAAACAATAATATTGAAAGCGAGATGGATACGTATTGTCTAAACAAGGAATGCAAAACAAGGATCAAACGAGAAAGCAAATCGAGAAACAGGATAAAAGAAATGATGTTGAACTAGGTAATGAATTTCAAATTGGAAACACAAGTTCACAGAGCTCAAAAAAAAGTGGACGTCAAGTAAATAAAAAATAACCCCGATCTTTCGGGGTTATTTTTTCGATTTATGAACTTTTTTTAAAATGATGAGAATGACAACATTGTCATTTACTTTTACACTCCAAAAATATAAAACCCTGTCCTAAAATCAGGACAGGGTTAACTTAAAGTTGTTTAAGATGAACACACTTCCTCCAACTTAAAAACAACAATAAAACTATTTCACATAAAATTACTGCTGCACTATCTGAATAAGGTTGCCGCATGTATCATCGAAGACCGCTATAGTGCTTTCTCCCATTTTTGTCGGCTCCATCGTAAACTTCACGCCGTTTTCCAATAACCGTTTGTACTCTTGATGAATATCTGCAACGCCAAACATTGTTGCTGGGATGCCTTCGGCTACTATCTTCTTTTGATATTCCTTTGCGGCAGGATGCTCATTCGGTTCGAGTAAAAGCTCGGTACCATCATGATCATCGGGAGAAACAAGCGTAATCCACCTGAATTTCCCCATGGGAATGTCATGCTTTTTTACAAATCCCAGCTTTTCTGAATAAAATTCCAGTGCCTTGTCTTGGTCTTGTACGAATAAACTGGTAACAATGATTTTCATAATCTTTTGCCTCCTTTAATATTTACCACGCTGGTGCTCTGCAAACAATCTGGTTCCAAGCCGAAAAACCCACACATTCTTCAGAAGCCTGTTCCGATTTTATAAAATTACTCTATCCATCCTTTCAGCAAATCTTTAAGTGGTTCGTTGTTGAACATTAGTACTCGATATTTTCCCTTTCGTTTTGATTTTACGAGTCCTGCATCTTCCAATGCAGCTAGATGTTTAGCAATTGCCTGTCGCGAAATGGCAAGGTCGTGCTTCGTAATGAGACGTACCGTAAGTTCATACAACGTCAGCTCGTTGCGTTCAGAAAGTTCGTCCAATATCAGCCGCCGAGTCGAATCGCCGAGTGCTTTGAATATAGCGTCTTTATCCCACATACATCGATTATAAGCAACTCTACGGTTGCGTGTCAATGACACCCATTCCTGATGGACGAAAGCGACAAATATATATGTTGATCTATTATTTCCATCATGTATAACCCCAACACTCATTCATTTCCCATAATTGCAGACAATTTAAGTATTGGTTTTGGTTTTTCACCTTAATCCGCCCCGTCACGTAACGCACACCATCAGATTCCTTACGCTCCTGCTGAAAGTGGTGCATTGCCTTATCAGATTCCCCCTGCCTAAATTGGTACTAACGGACAGTTCTAATCATATTCTTATTAAAGAAAACCATAAGAAGGGGGGCAAAATCAGTTGATAAAAGTGAAGGTTGGTTTACGGCCCATTGTAAGTAAGATAAATTTACCTACTGTTTTGAAAACGACTATACTTCCGGGTGACTCCATTGAAAGATTATTTATTGCAACCCAGGTAGGAGAGATTTTTTACATAGGAAACGGAGAGATAAGGACTTTTTTAGATATTCGCCCGCGAATCCTAAAACTTGGCGCTTCTGGTGGCGGATATGATGAACGGGGATTGCTGGGGCTGGCGTTTCATCCCGAATTTTATTATAACGGTCTGTTTTATCTTCATTATTCAGTGGCCGGAACACAAGGACCAGGTGCTCTTTCTGAGTCTTTTAAGCCTGACCCGTGTGATCCCAAAACATTAAACCTAAGGTGGATGAATAGAGAAACTAAATATGACCATATTGATACAATTGAAGAATGGATTTTACAAGCGAATGGTCAACCCCAAAAACGACGGACTTTACTTAACTTAAGAAGACCATTTTTAAATCATAATGGGGTCAATAGTTTAAACTTTTCACCTGAAACAGGAAAACTTGTATTAACAACCGGGGATGGCGGATCAGGCTATGATCCATTTAACTTAAGCCAGGACGATCTGGAAATTGCCGGTAAGATAATTGAAATGGATGTAGATAAGAATATATCCTACAATAATCCAACCATTGTCACACGTTTTAATGAACTTCCCACACCCATTCAGGAAACGCTCATGGTAATGGCCAAAGGGGTGCGCAATATACCAGGCATTTCATTTCAAAGGTTTTATAATCAGTATATTAAATATGCGGGAAATGTCGGCCAGAATTTGGTCGAGTCGATTTTTTCATTCGTTCAGTATAAACCAATACCGGTTACTGAGCTTGTTCTAGCTCCTTTCATGAATTCTGAACCTGACAAAGAAGGATTCATTAACTTGGGCTGGCGAGGCTGGGAAGGTGCTTTCCCTGCATCGATTATCAGAAGGTGCACGGATAATCCGGCATTGGATGAGAAAACCATTGCTTATTACGATGAAGCAGCTGCGCTTTCAGGGAGCCGTCTTCAGCCTTTGACTAGTTATTTTCATGAAGATTCCAGACCCGATAAGTTTGGAGGAACTGCACTTACAGGGGTGCAAGCCTATATGGGGGGAAGAATCCCTGCTTTGACAGGAAGCGTTGTGTTTACCGATCTTGCCCGGAAAGAATCTCAACCTCAGGTAAGAGGGGCTTTAGCTTATACCACCGTAAGACCAAATGGTGAACAAAACGATTTTAGTGTGATACAGACCGATTATGATTTTGGGTCTCAATCAGCTTATTATGTTAATTTGGGAACGAACCTGGATCAAACCAGACTATATTTAGGGGTTTATGGCTCTATGAAAGTGACTGATTTTAACCAAGGTACGATTTTTGAAATCGTTGAATCCTAACTAAAATTCTACCTAATCATGAATGAATTGAAATTAAAAACGAGTGATGGAGACCACTAAACTATAATCGTTTTTAATCTTTTATAAATGATCAAAGCAACTTCAACCCAAAACCAGCTATAAATGAAAGCTAATAAAAAGCCAGTTATCAGGATCGAAAAGGAAACAGGCACGGCTGGACCTAAAACCGGAAAGTGAAAAATAAATAGTAGACTCATAATTCCTGACATTAAAAGAATGGCCCCAACAGCAATAACACTTAATCTCTTCCTTAAAAAAGAAAAAGATGCCCCTATGCCAAGTCCCAACAATCCTGTTGTAAAAGGAAATACAATGAGTTCAGTTGGCTGAAGGATGAATAACAACATAATTGTCAAAAGGTAGGTCACCACTCCAAATGGAATGGAAAACATGGAACCTAACAGAATGGGTGCAGTGGCTAGGGGACTTATAAAATATCCGATACCTGGTAAAAAGCCTGGAGCAGCCTGAAGTATGGCAGCAATGCAAGCAAAAATGGACACTAAAATGAGCTTCATCGTTCTATTATGTTTATTGAATAGGATTTGAGATAAACGAACCTCATCAGAAATAGGTTTAAAAAAATACACATTTCCACCTCATTATAAAAGGTTTATACGTTACCATACATTATATTTGCCATTGATTAGAGGTGGAACCATTATTAATGAACCACCATATCCTGAAATGAAAAAGGATTTTCCTTTGCCTAATAAAAAAACAAGGCCATATTGGCCCTGCCTTTTATTCGACGATCACTTTCCCAACCATTCCTTCCTGGAAATGGTACCGGCATATCAGTTCATATGTACCCGGCTGTTTCGGTTGCACGGTAATGGTTTTTTCTTTACCTGCCTGGACCTCTGCGTCAATTCCGAGCTTTTCCACTGTGAAGGTGTGCTCTTTCTTACCTTTGTTTTTCAAAATCAATGTTGTGGCTGTTCCATTCGGAATAGTGATGGCTTCCGGATTAAAGAAATCATCGTTCAACTCGACCACAATCGATTTCACCGCAGGCTGAGCTACAACACGGGATTCGGCAGATACACCGAATGATCCTAGAGTTGTCACAACTACAACCGTTGCAAGCATAAAGACCAATCCCGTTACCCACTTTTTCACTGACATTCGCAATCCCTCCTTCCCTTACCCTATCTTTTTCTAATTCATAAAATATTATTACTATTAATTTGGTTACAGTGCGCGTTCAAATAGGTGAAAAGAAAAAGATCGCCACTAATGACGATCTTCTGGAGTCCAATCTTATGATTTTGCATCATAGTCTTTTTGACATTTTACCATTATAAATTTAAATAGAAGGAAGATACACTCTCCATTCTTTCCAAGCTTTAAGATAGCCACTTAAGTCTTGCGGATGAACTCTAATACAAACGCCTATACGTGTGTTGGAGATGCATAAATTTTTGTGGTTTCACTTTTTCATGGCCCCCTTCTAGAGGCGCCCATGAACCTATTATGCTATGCTATTTATAGACTTACAAAGGGGGAATTATGTACATGTCATTTTTTGATAAAATGAAAGCAAGCATCGGAATCGGTGCGGCGAAAGTGGATACAAAATTAGAAAAAGATTCATACAAACAAGGAGAAACGGTAAATGGGAACGTGTTTGTCCTTGGCGGAAACACCCAACAGGAAATCAATGGGCTATACATCCATTTGATGACACAGGTTTTGAGGGAACAGGATGACCGTAAGTATTTAGATGATGTTACCCTTTACAAAATAAAGGTTTCGGATGCATTCATCATTGAAAAAGGCGAAGAAAAGGTGATTCCGTTTTCCTTGCAACTTCCGTACGAAACGCCAATCACGTTAGGGGACGTGTCTGTGTGGATGAAGACGGAAATGGATGTGACGTTCGCATTGGACCCTAAAGATAATGATTATATAAACGTATTTGGAAATGAAACAGTCAGTAGCTTCCTAAAAGCAATCGAATCATTAGGGTTTTACTTGAACAAAGTAAAAAATGTACCCTTCAAACGTAGCAAAACGGGTGTCTTTCAGGAATTCGAATACAAGCCAAAGGGCGGTCCATTCCAAAGAAGCCTTGATGAGGTTGAAATCGGATTCGTCGCGGACGCTCAATCCGTAGATTTATTCATCGAAGTGGATAGAAAAGCAAGAGGACTTTCTGGGTTTTTGGAAAGTGCAGCAGGAATGGATGAATCCAAGATCCGAGTGCAATACAAACATTTCCAAAAGGAAAGTGTAGAAACAGCCAAGCAAGAACTGATGGATATACTATCCCGTTATTCTTGATAAATTGGATTTGCTTATCTGCCTATATTAACCCCATACATCAGTTAAGATCATGCCTGTTTCTCTCCAATCTATACCATATTAATAGACAGTATAGTCAAAAGAATAACGATTATACTAGATTAGTAGATTTTCCATTAAACAATAACACCTGTTAGTTAAAGAAGAAAAACTGCCTTAAGACAGCTCCAATCTTCAGCTAACGCAACCATTAGTTTAAGTAGATTTCTTCACAAACTTTTTAGTATTTCAGTTAATACAGGAATGCTGCCCCTTTAGTGCCATAAGAAAAGGAGCTGCTGATCAGCTCCTGATAAAGAAGTAAAGAACCTGTTAGCTTAATAAAAATTATTTATCTAGTTGTTTATTATAAATACTAATTGAATGTACCCTCTCTTTTAATAAGTTATCTATTATTTGCTTGAGTACCCTTGGTTCACGTAGTTCTTCATTATCAAATTTCACAAGGTCATTCACCTTAATCCATCTACTGTCTAAAATTTCATCTTCTTCAAAATTTAATGAACCACCAGTAACCTCACCAGTAAAATGAAATAGAATAACTTGATTGTTTGTACTACTGATAAAATTATATACACCCGTTGTACCATTAAGTTTTACATCAAAGCCAGTTTCCTCTTTTACCTCCCTACGAGCTGAATAGAGAATGTCTTCACCATATTCAATGCGTCCACTCGGAAAGTTCCACTTATCAATAGCAGTTGGTTTATTTTCTCTAATTATTAAGACTTCATCATCTCTGAATATTGATACACTAACTACTAAAACTATCCCATTATGAGCCATCCTTTTCGCCTCAGTTATTTAATTTTATATTTATTGCTACCTTTTTCTCTACTTAACACCTGATTACCTTCTTCTACCACTAACCTGCACCTTTAATTCTATAAGAAAAAGCTGCCTTAAAGACAGCTCCGATCTTCAGCTAACACACCCGTTAGTTGAAAAGAGTGAAAGTTAAATTGTACCTTTCATTCTAATTACCTTCACACCTAACTAAGATTTAAGTTCTAGCATTGCTTTTTTTTAAAAAAAGCCATTGCTTGCTTGTTACTTGGTGACACACGAAGGTGGTATTCATCAACTCCATTGTTTTTAAAGAACTTCAATCATAAATAACCCAATTAGTTCAATATCTATTTCCTTAAACTTTTGAATTATATTTGATGTTTTCCTTATTCCGTATCCATTTGCTTATAAACAATATTAAGTACTTTTCCCTTGGTTGAAAAAGCGATTACCTGGTATAGGAACCGCCCTCAACTATCTTCGCAAAGTCATCAAGAGTAGTTGAATACTTGATATAAATTCGTGGTAAAAGATAAAGTTCGTCTTTAATGCCCTTCTCAGAAAATAGTTCAGGAGTTGTCGTAAGTCCAAACAAATAATATTTCTTCGTTTCTTCTACGACTTTGTCATTGAAATTTCCGTATGGATACGCAAGAGCATTAACTGGTTTGCCTGTTATTTTTTGAATTTTATCTTTGGACCCTTTCAGTTCATATTCATAATTTTTTATTTCCGTCAAATCAGGATGTGTAGCAGCATGAGACTGGATTGAGATTATACCCGAATCAGCCATCATTTTTAAATCCGATTTCGATAATCGGTTTGAACGACCGATAAAGTCAGAGATAACAAAAATGGTACCACTTGGTTTAAAACGTTCGTTTTTAAGTTTTTGAAAGATAGCAAATGCATTCAGATTGTTTTTGTATCCGTCATCAAAGGTAATGAAAATGGGTTTATTTTCTTTATAAATGTCTTGCCAATGATCAAAAGTTAATAATGTGTAGCCATGGTCTTTTAAATAAATCATTTGTTTCTGGAAATTATCAGGAGTTACATATAGCTCCTTAGAACCCTGCCCAGTAAACTCGTCAATCGAATGATAAATTAAAATAGGTACTTTTCGTTGAGCAAAAACTTGTGATGGAAGAATTAAGATAAGAAGACATAGCAAAAACATTACAACCTTTTTCATAAAATTCCTCGCTTTGCATCCTTTTTATATCTTTTCAAATTATTGTGCCTCAAAAGCATAGTTCTATTATGATTTCTCCCCTATTTGATTCTATCTCCCATTGATCAATGGTGACTTTGATAACTCCAAATGAAAAACTAATTTCTTAAAACACTAAGGAATCGGACTAACTGCCACATTAGCTCTATAAGAAAAAGAGCTGCCAAAGCAACTCCCTTAATGAAGTAAAGCATCCGTTAGTTGAAGAACAATGCTTATGTATTGTGTATTATCTTTGTACTAAAGAAAAAAACAGCTTTTTTTATGTCTCTAAGATTTATAGTCCACTATGCCTCCCTCGTAATAAGCTTCTTTAAATAATGGTGGCGTTTTCGCTTCAGACTGGTTTTGTGATGAGGAACGAATACCATTCTCAGCTAAGAGATCTAAAATTTTTTGAATATCTTCTTTGGTTGCAGGTGCTTTGTTTGGCTTTAGGCTAGTCGCTATTTTACCATTGGACTCTAATATCGCCAATTCAACATCTTCGACATTTCCTATATTTTTTTGGCGAAGTGCACTTTGTATTTCATCTGTCGTTAATCTGGCTTTTTTTAGCTCTTCTAACTGCATCTTTCCATCTTTAATTAATATTGATGGTACTCCATTAATAAACTTTCGGGATTCTGGAAACCATATTTGTATTTTTGCTACTAATACAATTCCTATAATGAGCAAAGTTCCAGCATATACTGCTTGCCATTCCTCTTTCACTGCTAAAGGTTGGATTAGTACAGCACCAATCGAAATCCTTAACACAGCTTCCGAAACTGTCGTTTCTGCAAGTGATCTCTTTCCTGCGATACGTAGAAGAATAATTGCAGTACAAAAAATTAACAATGCCTTTAATACATAAGGTAAGGTAGATATGTCTTCTAAAAAATCCATCATTTTTCTCATTCCTTTAACATTTTTTGTTATTATCTGTTGACTCTATACCAAATATGTAGATAGTTTTTGAACTAGGTAATAACAAAATTCAGGTGTTTTTTAGAATGTAAAATAAAGGCTAAATAACCAATTCTCCACTTCAACTAATCTGCCCCGGTAGTTCCTCAAGAAAAAGCTGCCTTAAAGACAGCTCCGATCTTCAGCTAACGCACCCTTTAGTTTAAGTGTAATCCTTCCACAATCCTGTTGTTGGAAAAAAACATCTGCATCTTGAGGGGTCGCAAGATATTTAATAATAATCAATAACCTTTTGTGCACAGGTTGCAAAAGAACCTGTTTGAGGGCGGAACAGGCAGCCGTAGCCTACCGCTATGGCTTTTTTATTTTCTTTCAAGTTTTTTTGGTTGTATTTTCTGTCTTTCTCATCACCCATTACAAACAAAGTACGTGCATAATAATTCTGTTTGGATTGCCCTTACTACCACTCAAACGTAGTCTCCTCTATCCTCGTCATAGTTTTTTATATACTCGGTAAAGTCTTTCCTTGGATGTTTAGCTACATAATCCGGCTCCTGAAAAATAAACATATACTGAATGATATTTGTGACCAGATTGGAAAGGAGAAATAGCTTTGACAAAATATCGGATCATGACCTTTGATGGAGGCGGCACTTTAGGTACTTTAAGTTTACAACTTTTGAACAGACTAGCTCGGCAAAACCCAAAATTAATTAGTCGAACCAATGTTTTTTCGGGAAATTCAATCGGTTCATTCACTGCCCTTGCGTTAGCAAGTGGAAGATCGCCTAAGGAGACACTCCAGTTTTTTAAGGATAAAATCCTGCCGGCTTTCAGCGTTTCCCGACCAGGTGGACCTGTTTTCAACCAACAATTGCCATATTCTGGTTTCATTAAAGCGGTACAAACATTTTTCCCATCAGATCTTCTCCTCAAAGACTTAAAAAGACGAATTGTTGTACCTGCATTTCATTTATTCTCACCGGAGCTGAATCGTTGGACTCCTGTGTTATTCCACAACTTTCCTGGCTCTCCCTATTTAAATGAGAAAGCGAGTGATGTAATACTACGGAGCAGTGGTGCTCCCGCGACGCAACGAGCCTATCAAAACTACGTGGATGGGTATACAGTTGCAACCAACCCCAGTACAGCCAGTATCGCATTTGCGGTGGGGAAGGCCAAACAGCCGTTGGATCAAATTGCGGTATTATCCATTGGAACAGGTGAAGAGCCGACTCGATTAAGAAGAGATACGAAGGGATGGGGGATGGTAAGTGCAGATAACATACGTCCCGAAAATATGAAGAACCTTCCCCCGAATTGGGGAGTTCTTTTGGACCGATCTCCCAATGAACCCTTACTGCCATTTCTTCAGATTGTCGCTAGTGGATCCGGTTACTATGAATCCATGGTCAGTTCTCAGCTTCTAGGAGATCGTTTTTTTCGGTTAAATCCACGGATCCCTAATTTCTCCAAAACGGACCCTTCTGTGGTTCCAGCTCTCATTTCAATTGCTAACAAAACAAATTTAAACCCTGCAGTTCAATTTATAGAGAAAAACTGGAATTAATAAAGTTATCCTATAAATCTGATTGAGTTTTTGTTTTTATTTCAAGCATTCGGATTTTTTAAAACAGCCAGAACCTGGCTGTTTTTATTTATTCAGTTCTTCTTCAACTAAACTCTCTACTAATGTAAGGAAAATATGCCAATGTACATTTCTTTAATCGAACAACCTGCCCCGTTAGTATCTTCACAATATTAATTTACATAAATATCATCCATTTTCCTTTAAATTAGAAGTTTTTTGTGTAAATGGGTTTAGTAATTATAAGAATAGGGTATTTATGATTTGGCAGATTTAAAAAAAGGAGATTAAATTATGGATTTTTCACTTGATATATATAAATTAATGAAATTCATCGAAGAAAATAACGAGGATTTTGAAGATTCATTATTAAACGAAGCATCTAATGTGAAAGACAAAATTGAAGAAATATTAATGGTCGGTAATATTGACCTGATAAATAATGCCCGTAAGCTGGTTCGATACATTATTGAGGGTGAAGAACAAGAGCTTCAATCATTTGCTAAACAAGAAGGTATAGCTTGGGCGACACACGAAATACCATTAACTTTCAAATTAGAGTGGGTGCAAGCCATTCGAAGAACTTTGTGGAAGTTCCTACAAGGATATAACGAGGTAACGAATCACGTTATAAATGAAGATTTTTTTTCGGTAGAAAAACAAATAAATAATCAAGTAGACAGGTTTTTAAATGTTTTTTTTATCACATATTCTCAATACAAAGATTCATTGATAATGGCTCAAAGAGAATTGGTCGAAAATCTTTCTGTGCCAATAATCCCAATAACACCCACTATATGTATTTTGCCTTTAATTGGTGCGGTTGATCTTTACCGAACGAATATTCTAGAGGAGAAAGTTTTAATAGAGATTGGAAAATTACGTATTCAAACATTGATTATGGACTTATCTGGAATTATGGAAATGGAGACTGAGGTAATTGATCATTTAATGAGGATTATTGACGGCACTTCATTAATGGGATGTACCACTGTGATTACCGGGTTAAGAGCTGAAGTGGCTAGCAATATGATACGCTTAGGAATGAGATTAAATGAAAAAGCACAAACATTAGGAACTTTACAACAAGCGTTGAATAAATACTTAATATGTTAAATACGGAGAATCTTAGAGGAGGGTCGCTTTGCCGACTCTTTTTCCTTATTCAATATATTCTGACCAACTGTCTAAATATTTTTCCTGCCTAGCAGTTACATCTTTGTATAAAAAATATAGTGAGGCATTTAATTCAACACCAATCAATTCGTTTTCTTCTTCAACTAACCTGTCCTATAGTTCCATAAGAAACAAAGCTGCCTTAAAGACAGCTCCGATCTTCAGCTAAACCACCCATTAGTTTAAGTACAGTCCTTCATATACTAACTTGTGAATAAGAAAACGAGGTGTCCCTGCTGCCTTCGTTGTTCAATTCAAGCACCCTATAGTTTAAATGTGACTATTCACAAATATCCATGTTCATTCATGCCCTATTTATTAATAACGATCGATAATTTATAGTTTGCATATTTGTTTAACTCTAATAAAAATTGATTTAACGCTTCATTACTTGGAAACCTGCACTCCAAAAGATAACAGCTATCTCCACTGATTTTATAATTATTGATGACATATACTTCCTTTGTTCGGATAAATGAGAGATAAGGTTGATGATGTGTACCTTCTATATAGATATTGATAAAGGCATACGTATAGCACCCTAATTTCGCTTGATTCACTTTAATGCTATACCCCTCAATAACCCCATTGTTCTCTAATTTCTCCACTCTAGCTGCGGCTGCCGGTCCTGTTAAGTGAACTCTCTCCCCTAATTCTTTCATCGTAATCCGGCTATTGCTACATAACTCCTCTATAATTCGCTTATCTGTTTGATCCATCTGAACGTCAACTCCTTTCAAAAATAAAGTCAAACGCCTAAAACACTTTAATTTATCTGTGTATTTGAATACTGCTCATATTATACACTTAACACTGTTAAGGAACACATGAAAAGAAAGGGAGTTGTAAAGATGAAGATTACACAAATTCGAAATGCAACGATAGTTGTAGAATATGCAAATAAAAAGTTTTTAATTGATCCTATGTTAGCAGAGAAAGGTGCGTACCCGTCTTTCCCTGGTACGATTAGGCAAGATCAAAAAAATCCTTCAGTGAGTTTACCAACCTCTGCTGACGAGATTATTAGTGGAGTTGATGCAGTCATTGTGACTCATTTACATTTAGACCATTTTGACGAAGCAGCACAAAGACTATTACCAAAAGATATTAAAATGTTCGTTCAAAATGAAGAAGAAGCAAAGGAAGTCCAAAATACCGGGTTCCACAATGTAGAGGTATTAACAAAGGGCACTGTCTTTGAAGGCATCCAATTAGTTAAAACAAGAGGCGAGCATGGAAGAGGAGAAGAACTATTAAAGCGTATGGGGGAAGTATGTGGCGTTGTCTTTAAACATCCAAGTGAAAAAACATTGTACGTAGCTGGTGATACAGTCTGGTATGAAGGTGTACAGGAAGAATTGGATACCCATAAACCAGATATTATTGTTGTCAATGGCGGAGATAATCAATTGATAGAATATGGTTCTCTCATTATGGGAAAAGAAGACATCTATGAAGTACACAAGGCGGCTCCTAATGCAAAGCTTATTTCTGTTCATATGGAAGCTGTTAACCATTGGACACTATCCAGAGAAGAATTAAAAAACTTTAGTAAAGAAAAAGGATTCTCAAGTAATATGTTAGTACCAGAAGATGGTGAACCCTACAAATTTTAATATGAACACCGACATAGTGTCACGTTCCTAATTAAAAATAAGAAATAAAAGAAGCTCATAATTATCGAAATTTAATTATGAGCTTCTTCTAATGACGATATGAAATGTTCCAAGGATGACATCCAAACATGCAAAGCTACAAGGATATTTCGTTAGGAGGTAAAGTTCATGACAATGTCAGCAAAAGATACAAATGCCTCAACACACCAGCCTATATGGCTGCAAGAATATATTGATTCACCAGAAAGACAAATACACCTTTATAAAAAAACATTAAGAATTTTGATTCTTTCACAAATCTTTGGGGGAGCAGGACTTGGAGCCGGTATAACAGTAGGAGCGCTTCTTGCACAAGACATGCTAGGGACTGAAAATGCGGCAGGAATTCCAACTGCCCTATTTACTTTAGGTTCTGCAGGAGCTGCCCTGCTTATTGGCCGGTCTTCGCAACGTTTTGGCCGGAGAGCAGGACTTGCAGGCGGTTTCCTTGCAGGTGGGTTAGGTGCCATTGGTGTTATAATTGCAGCCTTAACCAACAGCATCCCACTTTTATTTATTTCTCTTTTTATTTATGGAGCTGGTACAGCGTCCAATCTACAAGCGCGATATGCAGGAACAGACCTTGCAACAGATAAACAAAGGGCAACTGCTGCAAGCATGGCCATGGTTTCCACTACCTTGGGTGCCGTTGTTGGTCCTAACTTAGTCAATAGAATGGGGGAATTTGCGGATTCAATTGGTGTTCCAACCTTGGCTGGCCCCTTTATCTTGTCAGCCGCCGCTTTTATTATTGCCGGATTATTTATCTTAATTTTACTTCGTCCAGACCCTTTGGTTGTGTCCACAGCTATTGCGAATGCTAAGAAAAAAGGCGATAGCGTACAGACAGGGACAAACTTAAAGAATGCTACCATAAACAAAAAGGGTGTTGTTGTAGGGGCTTTAATTATGATTTTGACTCAATTTGTCATGGCAGCCATTATGACAATGACACCAATTCATATGGGACATCATGGTCATGGCTTGGGAGAAGTAGGATTAGTTATAGGTTTCCATATAGCAGCTATGTACCTTCCTTCACCATTGACAGGTATACTGGTAGATAAGCTTGGCCGTATTACTATGGCTGTTGCTTCTGGTGCTACACTCCTAACCTCAGGATTGGTGGCAGCTTTTGCACCCGTAGGTTCAATGCCACTGCTTACCCTGGCGTTAGTACTGCTAGGTTTAGGCTGGAACTTTGGTTTAATAAGCGGGACTGCTCTCATTATAGATTCAACACACCCATCTGTACGTGCAAAAACACAAGGATCAGTCGATGTACTATTTGCACTGTCAGGAGCAGCTGGTGGTGGCGTATCAGGAATGGTAGTCGCTCATTCTAGTTTTGCAGCATTATCACTTTCTGGAGCCATTCTGTCACTAGTGCTTATTCCTGTAGTTGTTTGGTCTCGGAAAAGTCCAAGCAAAGAGCTATGATAGTTAGACTAATGTAGATATAAAATATTAACAAGGCAGCTTTCAGCAAAAAACTGAAAGCTGCCTTTATTCATATAGGAAGGTAACTTATATAAAACAAGCTTCTAAAGAAGCCCAGGAGCTGTATAAGAAAATGAGGTTTTATGGAATCTCTTGTTGAACTAATCTACCCCGTTTGTTCCATAAGAAAAAGCGCTGCCACAGCAACCCTTTTATTAATGTAAAACACCCGTTAGCCTAGGATATTAATATTTATTGCTTGTCATCAGGTTCTTCCGCATTGCCCATTGTTTTTTGATTTTCACTAAAATGATTAGCTATATATAAAAGTAAACCAAAACTTCCGCCAACAAGTACCCCGAAACCTGAACCAACAGCTAACCATTCCAAGGCATAAAAAACTATTACTCCGAGAAGAACATATGAAAAAACTGTATCAATCTTAAGCAAATCCCATCGTCTCCTTTACTGAAATATAAATTCAAAAGTGTTTTACTGTATCAAATGACCTGAAAGTAATGTATCCAAGCAAAGATACATGGAATGGAGAGATAATAAATATTCATTAAACACCCTAAAATCATTACGTACTTTATGACTCTCTTCTTAATAAGAATTGACAAAAATAGTCCAATAACCGGTAATAGAATAACCGCTATTTGTATCGTTATATTTTCAAAAGTGTGCATCCCCCAAGGACTAACATTCATCAGACCCTTACTATTATGGATGAACAAAAAAGTTCCTGATAAGATCCAAATTAAACTAGTAATAAATATATATGTTACATTTCGCATCTTTATCTCCCTTTAAATTCGAATACCATATCTTCTAGTAAGACTTTAACACACAATTGCATTAATTTGGTTATTTTACCTGAATTAACCTACCCCTAGCTTCACAAAAAAAAGGCCGCCGCAGCAACCTTCCTTTTTAAAGCACAATGTGATCACTTCATTTTTCCAATGCCATATTAACGGATTCGATGGCATGTATGACAGCTGTATCGAATAATGGCACTTCGGAATCCTCGGGTTTTATTTCTAGTAATCCAATTTCTGTGCAGCCTAGTATTATTCCTTCCGCTCCATCATCAACTAACCCCTTGATAACCTTTTTGTAATAGTCCCTTGATGATTGTTGAACTTCCCCTAAACATAATTCTTCATAAATCACTTTATTGATGACTTTTCTATCCTCTTCGCTTGGTATCAGGACCTTGATACCGTTAGTCTCAATTCGTGTTTTATAAAAGTCTTGCTCCATCGTATATTTAGTGCCAAGTAAACCAACCGTACTGATTTTGGACTTTTGAATTTGTTTTGCCGTTGAATCAGCAATGTGCAAAATCGGTAAACTGACTTTTTCTTCAATATATCCAATCACTTTATGCATCGTATTTGTACAAATTAGAATCATTTCGGCACCTGCCTTTTCCAAAGACAGAGCTGCATCGCCTAATAATTTGCCGGAGCTTTCCCAATCCCCTTCAGCTTGGCAGCGTTCGATTTCCTCAAAGTCCACGCTATATAAAATGCACTTGGCTGAATGCAATCCTCCTAATTTGGCTTTTACCTCTTCATTGATGATTCGATAATATTCCAACGATGACTCCCAGCTCATGCCGCCAATAAGGCCAATAGTTTTCATGAACATTCCCCTTTTCATTTGAAGATGGCTTACTTATCAGTCGAAAAACTCCATATGGGCTTTTTCTTGTTTGTAGTAATCTATTCTATTTTGTAAAGTCCCTGTATGAAACTCAAACTTATGACCATCTGGATCAGTGAAATAAATGGACTTCTTATCTTTTTCATCTCTTGGACGTCCTGACAGGATGTTTACATTCAATCCGATCATTTTCTCGTACATGTTCATGAAGTCGGCTTTCTCTATGGAAAAGGCGATATGTGTGTATGATTGGCTTATTTCATTACGGGGAATATCTTTTTCTTCATTCAGGGCAATCCACATTCCATTCAAATCAAAGTAAGCTGTGGTTCGGCCCTTAACTAATAATTTCGCATCAAAAACCTTTTGATAAAATTCTATGGAACTGTCTAAATCAGAAACTGAAAATAAAAAGTGATTCAACCCTTTTATGGACACATTACCACCTCATATTAAGATTTCCTTTTATTCGCCATTAGACGCTTATAGAGAGGATACCCGAACATGTAATAACCGGAAAACGAGAGCAGGATCAAGGATAAACCCGTCAGTGTGAGGATACTGTATCTATACCAATCACCAAAGAAGGTTCCATCATGCAAGGTAATGAGGAACGTCGAGTAATCCGGATTTGTGGATAACACTTTTCCCGTACTCACATCCATTTGGACACCTTGACCGTTATTAAAGCGAACCTGGTACACATTTGCACTTGGCCTATATTCGATTCTAAATATATCTTCAACCGAATCCGCACCTGGTAGATCCTGAGACACAGCAATGGACACGACCTTCTCCATAGGTATCGCTTGATCTGGACTTGCCTCTTTCCCCGTCCTTAACTCATCAGCCACTCCGAGTGGAATCATATAAACAAGCACGAGGCCCGTGACTGCAATGAACATAAAAAAAATGGATAAAACCAATCCAGTCCATTTATGTACTTTTCGGCTTAATTGATACAACTTTACAGATTTCGACAATTCCATCACGTCCCTTGACTATTTTTCAAAAAATTTTTCTTCATGACCACCCTATCTTCATTTACAACATAATCATTCTTCAGATAAAATGCTTCTGCAAGCCCGTCATTGGCCGTTAATAGATATAGACTTTTAATCTCTCTCTTCTGCAGTTCAGCTTCCAAAGCTCGAAGCATTTTTGAGCCATGCCCTTTGCCTTGCATTTGATTATTCACACAAAGTTCTGCCAAATAATACGTTAAACCTTGATCAGACACTTTACTATTTCCAGCAATGAAACCAACTGGTTTATGATCAATATGAAATAAAAACCCAAGAAATTTAGGTGTATGCAATAAGTCGGAAAGTCTCTCTTTAGCCGTTTCATAGGTCCATCTTTCATTCCATGGTTCACGATTAAAAACGTTCATGTAGAGTTCGATGCATAGCTCCAAATTCTCCAATGTCAGTGGTATCATTTCCGTCATATTCATGCTTCCTTTCTATTTTTCTTAAAATTATGTATATTAATCCAAATTATATCTTATCCTTATTGAACTATCCTGTCCCTATAGGACCATAAAGAGCTGCCTAAGAAGAAGAAATGAAGGGGGCATACAATGAGCAGATTAGATAATTATGAGGTTCTAAAGAGAAATATGCTATTCCAGGCAGCATTAGCAATGAATAAAACCCGCTTTAGCTGACAGTCCAGTCCTGCCTTAGTGGATTCTATAAGAAAAAGGTCGACCGGATTTTTACTGGTCGACCTTAGTTCATTGCTAACTTTTTCACGAATAAAACTCTATCTTGATTATGTCCGTCATAGTCAGAGTGGACTGAAACACCATCAATGAATGTATCTCCCTCTTCCATTTCCAATCCCATCTTGGTATGATAGGCGATTGAAGATTTGTTGACTGGAGATGTTACACAATGGACAACATTGCGGCCTTTTTGATAAACGACATCGAAAAATTGATTATATAACTGTCTTCCGATATCACTTTTTCTGTATTCAGGATGAACTCCGACAAAGTGAATATATGCCTCATCAGGCTGAGATTGAGATAGAATCCCTATTAGGAAACCGACTATGTTCCCTTCCTTTTCGGCTATGAAACTTGTATTTGTAAAATGATCAAAGAATAATTTCGGTAGCATATCAGACATTTGCCTTCCTCCCCACCATTCATTGATTAGCGGCGATATGGCATAGTAATCTGACCCTTTCACTGAACGAATTTCCATCCTTCTCCCCCTTTAATCATTAAGGCCTTTTTCACGAACTCATTCAATAATTAACATACCCCGTTAGTTCATTAACTTTTCATACGATAAAATTACAATTCCACATATTACTGAAACTTCGCCAAATACCTTGATAGCCCCTAATCATATTAATATTTTAATGATTTAAGAGACTTCTCTTAATTCCCTTTAAAAAATGTGCGTAACTTTTAATTTTATAGTAGATAAAGTATCATTGATTTTACAAGTAAAGACTAAATATTCTTACATTTCATCCTATTCCCTGAGATACTTAAGAAATTCCCCATAAAAATAAATAGGAGTGACTAAAGTGAAAGCACAAATCATTCAATCTTTTGGCGATCCATCCGTATTTCAGCTTGAAGAGGTTTCAAAACCCGAATTAAAACCTGGACATGTACTTATTCAAGTCAAGGCTTCAAGTGTAAATCCTATTGATACGAAAGTCCGTGCTGGTGCAGTTCCAGCCGTTTCACCCGAGTTTCCAGCCGTTTTACATGGTGATGTCGCAGGTTTGGTATCTGCAGTGGGAGAAGGAGTGACTGTGTTTAAAGTTGGCGATGAAGTGTTTGGATGCGCAGGTGGTTTTAAAGGGACTGGCGGTGCACTTGCAGAGTTCATGCTTGCAGATGCTGATTTACTTGCTCACAAGCCGAAGAATTTGACGATGGAAGAAGCCGCTGCTTTACCACTGGTTGCCATTACCGCTTGGGAAGCATTATTCAATCGGGCACATCTAGTCCCTGGTCAGGATATACTGATCCATGCAGCAACCGGCGGTGTAGGCCACATTGCCCTTCAGCTGGCCAAATGGAAAGGCGCGACAGTCTATACAACTGCCTCTTCGCAAGAGAAGCTGGAGATTGGCACGCGCCTTGGGGCAGATGTAACGATCAATTATCGAGAAGAAGGCGTTCACGACTATGTACAAAAGTATACAGACGGAAAAGGATTTGACGTTGTGTTTGACACGGTAGGCGGAGAAAACCTTGATCGCTCTTTTGAGGCGGCTGCGGTACATGGAACGGTGGCAGCCATTGCTGCCCGTTCGACTCATGACCTCTCCCCAGTGCATTCAAAGGGACTTTCCCTCCATGTTACCTTTATGTTGTTGAAGATATTAAATAAGGACATGCATAAGCAATATGGAGAGATTTTGAAGAAGGTTGCCAAGGTGGTTGAGGAAGGTAAGCTTCGCCTGCTTGTGGATCCAAACATGTTCACGTTTGATGAAGTCTCAAAAGCTCATGAGTACTTGGAGTCAGGCAAGGCGATAGGAAAAATTGTTTTGAAAAATGATTGGTAATGAATAGGCACTTTAACAACTTTATGTTCATTTAAAAATAGGCGGTACGGTGAAAATCTCTATAGATTCTCGCTGTACCGTCTTCTTTTATTTAATAGGATAATACCGCCTCTGATGTTGGGTATTCTTCTTTAATAGAATTGCAGAAAACGGTACTCTGCCGTGTGATATAAATACCAGGTGAAATTTGGTTTAAATGATTGTTAAAAAGGAGAAAGGGAAAAAAGGTGAGGTGATAAAATGTTTTATCTGGAAATAGCAACGAAGCTGGTGATTGGGCTGGCTGGACTCCTGGCAGTGACAAGGCTCCTTGGAAAAAAAGAAATGTCTCAAGTGACCCCTTTTGATTTTATTTACGCTTTAGTATTAGGCGGCATTCTGGAAGAAGGCATTTACGATGAAAAAGTGTCGATCTGGCAGATTCTATTTGCCATTTGCCTTTGGGGGATTTCCGTTTATATCATTGAGATTTCCGCTCAAAAAAGTGATCGCATGAAAAAATTGTTCAAAGGACATCCTTCTTTGATTATTCGTAATGGCGAATTGGATATAAAACAAATGAAAAAAAATCACCTGGAAATTGAACAGGTTCGAACCATGCTGCGGAAACAGGGGGTGTTCACTCTCCGGGAAGTGCGAGATTTATATCTTGAGCCTGGCGGGGACATCAGTGTAAAGCTTCATTCTAAGGCGGGAAGCATCACACCAGATATGCTTGACCTCAATCCTAGGGATGAAGCACCTTCTATCTTAGTAATTGAAGAAGGCCAAATAAAAGAGGAAGAACTTCGATCCGTGAAAAAATCAAAAGAATGGCTTCTGGAAGGGCTTCAGAAGAGGAATTATAAAAAAATTGAGGATATCCTATATGGAGAATGGTCAGAAACGGATGGATTCTATATACAGCCGTATCCCAAAGAAAACTCTCATATACAATAAAAAACTTGAAGATATTTTATTTTTCACACCGCTTAATTATAGACGGTATAGTGAAAACCTCTAAGATTCCCGCTGTACCGTCTGCTTTTAAAAAACCAATAGGCCAGGTCGCCCCTCTTGTTCTTCATTCAAAGCATATTTTCTACTTCAAGAAAAATTCATTTAGTTCAATAAGATAAAAATGCCTTAAAGACAGATCGTGAAAAAAGTTTTATTCTCCCTTCTCCCTTCTCAGTTATCATTTCAAAATGACTGTTCGAAATTTAAAAAAATTCGCCAACCATTTGAGCGGCTCTATCAGTTTTTAGTTTTGGCATTCAATGTGAATTTTAAGGGGTGGCTTCAGGTGTTCTTTCTCACTAAAAAGCGACAGCTAAATGCAGAAAGTTAATCATTAAAAAATTCCTAAGCTTTTGCTCTCTGCATTTATGATTTCTAACTCTCAAAACACCTATTTTTTACAAAAATATTCATATGTAAGATGTGGTTTTTTTTCTAAAGTACTCTCACCTTGTTTACACTTTAGAGAAGAAAAAACAAAAGGCAGCATATTTGCTGCCTTTCATTCAGGGTAGGTGAACTGTTTTAATATGATGAAGATTTAAATATACAGGTTCCTCCCTAGCCGTAATAAGTTCGACAAAATTATCTTCTAACTTATTAATTTGTCCAATTAAATTGGACTGTTCTCCTATATTAAAAATTATTAAGCTACCGACCATTTTTTCCACTTGTACTTCAAAGGTTCTTGCCATTGAAAGTTTTGATGGATGTACAGGAAGGTCCTTGTTACTTAAACCATAAGGTGTTTGATTGTCTGTGTATGGGATAATCCACTTTAAATGCATTAAAGGTATATACATATTCTTATAAACCGGTGAGTAAAATTCAAAGTAATTATTCATCACCCTTGTTATATAACCATGTAAAGGCTGGTTACCAGTTACGTATATTTCCGTGAACATCCCTTTCGCGGATAAAAGAGTTTTTCGTAGTGATAATTCTACCTCAGCTTCAATTACAGGTGAGTCTACAGGAAGGGAAATCTCTTCGTTTTCCGTAGTATTCACTTTACAATTTTGAATATGAATTATTGGAAGATACACAAAATCCTTTCCATTAAAGATAACCACTACATCAATACCTGTGTCTACCAATGTACCGAGAAAAAACTTTTTTCCGGAAACTTCTATTTTAATTGTTTCTCCTCTGAGCTTTTGTAAGATTTTATTCATAATCACCCCTCCTTCCTACTTTAATAACCAAGTGGTCCAAAAATACAGTGAGATCAAACTTACGATTAACCCTATTGGAATTATCAAAAAGGTAACCCTAAGATACTTTCCCCATGATATATTGATGGAGTGTTTCTTCAATATATACATCCAAATTAATGTAGCCAGCGTACCAACAGGCGTTAACAAAGCACCAATATCGCTTCCAATCACGTTAGCTAGATAAGCAATTTGTACAAGGTGAGGATCCAATCCCATCTCTGTTATCGACAAAGTCCCTATCATGACTGCAGGAAGATTGTTAAATAAATTGGAAAGGATCGTTAATAATATGCCCATGATCATGGTAGCGTTGAATGGGCTGTCCATTATTAAGGGTTTTAAATTGCTGACTAGATAATCATTCAAGCCGACATTCTTCAAACCATATACCAGCACGTACATATTGAAAGCAAATAAAAGAACATGCCAAGGTGTTTTCTTTACAATATCGCTAAGACCCGTTTTGGTTTTATACCATCTCAGTAATATTAAAAGGAACGCTCCCACCATACCGATCAATTCCAAGGGAACCCCAAATGGTGTAAGTGCGAAGAAGCTCGCCCGAGTTAAAATGACGATGGCAAAACTCATTTTAAACAACTTCCAATCGTTATTTTCGGTTTGTTGTTTAACATCGAGTGGATGAGTTTGTACATAGCGTGAAAAGGTATTATCCCATTTTACAGGAACACTGGGAATTTTCTTTGGAAGGTCCTTCTTAAAATATAGATAAAGTAATAACCCGATTGTTAAAATCCCTATCATTGAAGGAACAAACATCATATTGATATAACTATTAAGGCTCAATCCTACAATTTTTAGTGCAATCAAATTGGAAATATTGCTTACTGCTATTGGGGCACTCGCTGCCGTTGCAATTAAAGCTCCTGATATTAGAAAGGGGATTTTTTGGTGAGGTTTAATCTTTAGTAACGTTATAATGTGAATAATGATAGGTGTTGTGATAAGGATACTTCCATCGTTATTGAAAAACATGGTCATGAAAAAACATAGGAGATTAGTGTAAACGAATAATCTAATCCCTGAACCCTTTGACCGGGTGATGATATTCAAAGCAATCCACCTAAAAAAACCAATGCTCTCAAGTACAATAGACATCATTATGGTGGATAATATGGTTAAAGATGCGCCCCTGATAATATCAAATATATTTAAAACATCCATCCAAGGAACAATGCCTGCAACTAACACAGTCAAGGCACCTATTGTAGTAGGTATCGTTTCATTAATCCCAAATGGTCTCCATAACATGAGAATAATTGTTAAAGTGAAAATTATTGACATCAAGACAATTTGTGAACTAAGCATTTACCTCCGCCGCCTTGTTTTTGGATGGTGTAATTTTTACGGTATCAGGAGTGGTTTGATTTTGAGGTTTTACAAAAAAAGAATAGAAGACTCCCCCAATTACAGAAAAAAACAAAATCATCATTCCAAGTCCTCCTTTCAATTAGCCTTGAATTGTATCTTAAGGCTTTGACCGTTTTGCCTTCAATTTCCCATGCATTTTTTCGGCAAACTTCATCAATGAATAATATTCGTTTTTTTGATTTCCATTGTCTGTACTCATTTTTTCAGTGGACTTTATTAATTCGTAACATTTCTTATCTATCAGTTTTCTTTTTTCTTTTAAATCATTTTTCTTCGCGGATTGTTCGTTCATTTCTTGAGGGCTTGAGTTCCTGAATACTTCAGTCAGGTTTTCTTGGATTTCGTCTTGTCTATCTTTATTATTAGTTACTGAAGGGTTTTCCTTCTTACCTTCTTTTTTCTTCTTTTCACGGGATTTTTGTTTCTTATATTTTTTATCCGCACTTTTTTTTATTACATTGGACTGATCTTTGTTCACTTCATTTACTGTAGATTGAAGAGTGAGTTCTTCCCTCACGTTAGATAAAACTTCCGGGTGTGCACTTATTTCAGGATTAGATTCTGAAGGGTTTTCCTTCTCACTTTTTTTCTTTTTTTCAGTGGACTTTTGTTTCTTATATTTATTAGTACTTTTCTTTACATTGGATTGATTTTTGTTCACTTCATTTACTGAAGATTGAACAGTCTGTTCTTCTCTTACATCAGATAAAACTTCTGCATGTGTACTTCTTTCAGTTGGTGAAGTTGGTCCTTCTTTTCCAATAGTTAAAATGGCTTGTTCTTGTTTCTCTTCAACCGGCTCTTCCTTCACGACAGATAAAACTTCCGGATATGCACTTATTTCAGTTGGTAAGGGTTGTTCTTCTTTTCCAATAGTTAAAATGGCCTGTTCTTGTTTCTCTTCAACCGGCTCTTCCTTCACGACAGATAAAACTTCCGGATATGCGCTTATTTCAGTTGGTAAGGGTTGTTCTTCTTTTCCAATAGTTAAAATGGCCTGTTCTTGTTTCTCTTCAACCGGCTCTTCCTTCTCTTTGGAATTAACTTCAGTGTCTTCCATCAACATGGAATCACTTTCCTTAACTTGATCTGACTCTGACTGTTTATTTTCAGTTTTTCCGTCCTTATTTTCCTGTTGTTTGTTCTCTGACGATTCCTTATTCTCTATCCCTTTGAAAATATAAAGTATATTTGATAATTGGATATATAGTTGCTTATCCTTATTTAATAAAACGATATAATCATTAGTTACGGTACTTAAAAATCCATCCAAGGATAGATTATTCTCTCTGTTTATTGTCACCCAATGACCTTTGAGTTCATTTATTAATTCTGTAAAGCTTTGTTTCTGTGTTAGTTCGTGGTCAAGTATTTGAACTTGGAATTCCTTGGTGTTTTTTGATAGGGCATAAACCTGATTTAAGTTAAAATAACATGGTTTATCAGGATTCATTTGAATGACGATAAAGTCGCTTTTCACATCCAGTACCACCCCATCATGAACGGTTTTATCATCGGAAATGATACTTACATTAAAACCTATCAGTGAATGAAGTGCCTCTTGAAAATTTTGTTTTTTCATCTGATGAGTCCCCCCTTATTAGTTGGATGGTCGCTTCTGTTCAGAAGCGACACATCATTTATGGGATATACTATTTTTCTTTTTCTTCGGCTTTGTTATCTTTATTTTTATCCGATTTTCCATCGTCTTTGTTATTTTTATTTTTTTCCGATTTTTCATCTTCTTTTTGTTTCTCTACTCTTGCCCCGTAACTGATACTGCGGATATGGAACATTGACAGGCGAATAACTTCTTCGTTTAGTATTAACGTTACAAATTCATCATTAATATCATGAAGTACGCCTTCAAGCTTCTCAGGACCGCCTCGGTTAATATTTACCCATTGATTTCTAAGGTCATCTAGTAAGCCTTTAAAAGTTGCAGCTGTTTTAAAAGTAAAATCTTCGGGAATTTCCAATTGAAATTGGAACCCCTTCTTTACATTCTCGGTAATACTTTTTATATGGTCGGTTTTATAGTAGATAACACCTTCTTGTTCAGTTAAAATCGATAAGTGGTCATCATATACCCCTAATAATAATCCTGTCCGAGATTCTGGCCCTCCTCTATCTACCTTTAGAACTTTCCCAACCAAATTCGTTAACCATTCCTTATTCATAATGTTGCCCCTCCTATATAATCATTTACCCTGTATGTATATGTGTCATGGAATGACATTGTGTCGTGGTAAATGTCCAACTTCTATCCATACAGCTGAAATTCATTAAAAATGTGTATATGCACTAACCTTTAGATTTTCCTGGGGTTAAATGAATAAATGACTGAAATGACTGAATGAACTCTATGATAGGAGGGTAAAAAGATGGCGCGAAATCCATTTAAGAAATTCGCTCATCATCTAACAGATGAATTGGTGTAATGAATAGTCCAACTTTAATGAACCTAAATGAAGAGTGGATCGCTGTTTAGCGGATTATTAAAACGAATATACCCAGAAAGATACAAAAAAAGACCCCGGCGTATTACCGGAGTCATTTTAAGCAGCAAAACTCTCTAAAAAAACATGGTGTTTGGTTACCATTTTTCTATTTCGTTTTTATACAGTTCGTGTAATTTTAGATTTTTGAGGCTATTCATAACGGCTTTTCCCCGTACTTCCTTAATTGGCGAAGGAATAGTGAACAAATTCGACATATCTGAAGTCAGAGCCTGATGTTGGACAGAAATACTCGGAATAATTCTTGGAAGCTTGAAATGTGCTGCTAAATGAAATCCCCATAAGCCAAAAGATGGGACAATAACATTGTATTCAAGTGTATTAAGACCGGCCTTATTAATAGTTTTACCAATACTCCAAAATACTGTTGGTGTATCTTCTGGTGAATTGGACTGGCAAACTAACACACCTTGTTTGGATAATATTTTTGCTGTTTGACTGAACAATTCAATTGTATATAATGAGCTAATGACTGGGTCAACGGGATCCGGAAAATCAATAATTATTACGTTGTAGGGCTGCAATTCCCTTAAAATAAATTTCTTTGCATCTTCAAAATGAATATTTACCCTTTCGTCCAATAGAGAACGATTATTTTGAGTTTTTAATTTTGGATTTGTCTTTGCAAGTTCAATCACCTGAGGATCAATATCAACAAGATCGACATGTTTTACGTTGGGATATTTAAGAACTTCACGTAAAGCAAGTCCATCTCCACCTCCTAATATGAGAACCCGTTCATGATCAGAAGCCATCTCCATCGCAGGGAATACTAATGCTTCATGATAATGCCTTTCATCCAATGAAGAAAATTGTAACTCTTGATCTAAATATAACCGCAGGTCATTGGCCTCAACTAAAGTAATATCTTGAAATTGACTGGAACCATGATAGAGAATATTATGTTGTCCTTCCACAAGTTCCTTTAACTGTATACTATCATATGCATTTCCGCGATCATCCCGTAATTCTACATTCCTTTCACTATCTTTCTTTTTACTGCCATCATGAGTGAAAATAAGATCTTTTATGGCAGGTTCATTTCTTGATTCATGTCCGCGTGAAAGTTCATAAACACAAGCGGAACCCGCTTTCATTTCGATAAGAAGCTCTTCTAATACTGGCCATAATTCCTGATTTCCGCACGTATATAAATCTAAAGCTGCATAACGGTGTTCCGGCCATGTATGAATCGAAAAATGGGAAGTTGAGAGAATGATGGCACCCGTTACCCCGTGAGGCAAAAATGAATGGAAATGAGTATTTAAAATCTCCATTCCTAAATCAGACACCGCTTTGGTTAAAATTCTTTCCAACAACTTCGCATCATTTAGAATTTCTGCCTCGCATTCCTTAGCATCTATAATGAGATGCCGTCCATTCGAATCCAAATAATTCCACTTCCTTTCAAGTAATAGCAATTATGGAAGTTTTACAGTTTACGATAGAGCAACTGTTACCTACCATGCTTGTATAACTATTTTATGTTCAATAAGATAAATGGTTTGTACCATTTCCATAAAATAATTTCTATTCACTTTGGAGTGTTGTGGAACCCGTCCATATCATTTCGTATAGGTTTTACATATGTTATATAAAAAGGATTTGGACGAGATATGAATATGAAGGCCAAAAATACAGTGATCTCCATTCTGGGAAGCGCTGGCGGTGTGGCAAAGTCATTACTCGCAATATTAAATAAATCGATACTCGATAATAAAGACCCGATTCACGACACCATTTTTAATGACAAAATACACTTAATCGATGTGAAACAAAAAGAACTAGAGTATTACCATAATCTTTTCCCTAATTTAGTCAATAAGCTTTTGCTACACGAATTTGATTTAATGGATACGATGACATTAAAAAAGCATCTGGAGAGCACAAAAACAGATATTGTGGTTGATCTTTCCTATGCTGACACAGTGGAGATGCTGAAATGCTGCAATGAATTCGGTGTGAAATATGTTAATTCTGCCTTGGAGAACACGATGATTGACGAAAATGAAGATTTGTATGCCGGATTCCCTTTGATTGAGAGAATTAGATACTTTGAAAAATTCAAAAAAACTTTCACCAATACGTCCGCTATCGTTTGCTCCGGGATGAATCCAGGAGTCGTTCAATGGATGGCGATAGAGCTTCTCAACCAATATGCCCAAGACTCACCAATTGCTTGCTATATTGTTGAACAGGACACTTCTTTTTTTAAGGATAAGAAATTGGCAAAAGAGGACGTCATCTATACAACCTGGTCACCAGAATGTTTCCTTGATGAAGCGATCATGAGCTACCCGATGCTTATCCAGCACCACACACCACTCTTCTTATACGAGCCAGTTTATAACCTTGAATTCAAAGTGAATTTAGGCGGGAACCAGTTTTATGGTTGTTTGATGCCTCACGAAGAAGTATATACGTTATGTCAGTTGTATGATATGGAAGGTGGCTTTTTATATAAAGTGAATGAACATACCACCGAGTTAATCCGTTCCCATCTGGATGACGTTGATGAATTATGGAATCATGAAATGAAGGTTCTTGATCCGCTTGAGGCGCCATTGAAAGGGGAAGATTTGGTGGGGGTGCTTCTTGTGTTTAAAGACAAGGAGCGATATATGTACAATATTTTAAACAATGATGCGGTGTTTTCAGAATATAAAACCAATGCGACCTATTTTCAGGTAGCGTGCGGTATCTACGCTTCATTAACCGTACTTTTGCTCGACCAAATACCTAAAGGTGTATATTATGTGGACGAGTTATTGTTAACAACAAACAATCATTATGCTCAATATTTGACCTATTACATGAAGGATTTTGTGACAGGGGAAAATGAAAATACAGATGGTTGTTTGCTAAATAGGATGAGGAAGTTTCGCGATTGAAATCACTCTTTAGAAAGTGATCAAAAATCTTTGCAAAATTAATGTATTGGAGTCTAATCAAATTCCGGATTTTTTTCATAAGTTAATCAAGAAAATAAATTTAATAAGTTGGTGAAAAAATGAAGAAAAAATCTAATAAAAAAGATCAGCCAGTGCCTGCAACTCAAGAGGTAAAAGAAGAAATAGACACCAAAGGGAAAAAAGGGCCGAAAGATGGTACAGCCTCCACCGAGTCAGGGCAAACCCAGGAGCTTTCGGAACCTAAAGGCCATAAAGGTTCACATGAAGGAGGAGAAACAGCGGGAACCGGTGAGGGGAAAAAGGGCAAAGGTGCCAAAGGAAAAAAAGGATCGAAAGATGATGATACAGCCTCCACCAAGTCAGTGCAAACCGAGGAGCTCTCTGAACCTAAAGGCGATAAAGGTCCTCATGAAGGAGGAGATTCAGCGGGAACCGCTGAGGGGAAAAAGGGCAAAGGTGCCAAAGGGAAAAAAGGACCGAAAGATGATACATCCTCCACCAAGTCAGGGCAAACCGAGGAGCTCTCGGAACCTAAAGGCGATAAAGGTCCTCATGAAGGAGGAGATTCAGCGGGAACCGGTGACGTGAAAAAGGACAAAGGCGCCAAAGGGAAAAAAGGACCGAAAGATGGCGCATCCTCCACCGAGTCAGTCCAAACCGAGGAGCTCTCGGAACCTAAAGGCCATAAAGGGCCTCATGAAGAAGGAGAATCAGCGGGAACCGGTGAGGTAAAGCATGGCAAAGGTGCCAAAGGGAAAAAAGGATCGAAAGATGATACAGCCTCCACCGAGTCAGGGCAAACTCAGGAGCTCTCAGAACCTAAAGGCCATAAAGGTTCTCATGAAGAAGGAGAATCAGCGGGAACCGGCGAGGGGAAAAAGGGCAAAGGTGCCAAAGGAAAAAAAGGATCGAAAGATGATACAGCCTCCATCGAGTCAGGGCAAACCCAGGAGCTCTCGGAACCTAAAGGCGATAAAGGTCCTCATGATGGAGGAGATTCAGCTGGAACCGGTGAGGGGAAACATGGCAAGGGCCCCAAGGGCCCTAAAGGGAAAAAAGGGCCGAAAAAAAGATAGCATCAAAAGACAACTATGGGATATAAATATTCTTGTGTAATGTGGTTTAACCTTTTGAGCCTGGCGATGTCTTTCTTTTGGAGGGTATCGCCCAATCGCATTACGCCCACGACATTCTTGAAGTTAGGAGCTGTCAATCAAGACAGCTCTTTCGTTATTCAATTAACACCCGTGATTCTTCTTTGGTATTGTCATTTTTTGGAGGTAGGGATGTTTATTTTAATGGTAGTTTAATAACAGATTTCTATTTTGGTTTGGTTGGGATAATACATTGAATTAGTGATTTCAACGAATGCTTCAGGCGTAAAAACATATTAAATTTCATTCGTATAACAAGCCATGTTAACTAAAAAATATTTACATACCGTTTATGATTGAAAAGACTGATCGTAATTCCTCCATTTAAATACTCAACAAATTATCATCCATTCCATTATATCCTTAATTAAAGAAAAAGCTGCCTTAAAGGCAGCTCTGATCTTTTTTAATGTATTAAGAATTCCAGCAAATCCTACTGGACACCATTACATAACCGACCGATATTCTCGACTTCAACAACGACTTCATCACCCGACTTGATCATGCAGCTGCCAGATGGTGAACCCGTGGCCAAAATATCACCGGGCTCCAGTGTCATTACCTGTGAAAGCCAGCTGATTAAAAATGGAATGCTTAAAGACATTTCATTGGTATTTCCGTCTTGGACGACGCGGCCGTTTAAAGTGGTCACAATCCTTAAGTTTGTAGGATCTACCCCGGTAACGATGCATGGTCCCAAAGGTCCGAATGTATCAAATCCTTTGCCCCGCGTAAACTGTGGATCTTTTTTTGTAAGATCTCTTGCTGTCACGTCATTAAATATCGTGCAGCCGAATACATAATCAAGAGCATCTTCTTCTTTAATGTTTTTTCCGCGCTTA
>NZ_JAPTGA010000026.1:0-34986 GCF_026891895.1 Peribacillus sp. AS_2 | reverse complement strand
CCAGCCATCCGGCTGGTCTTTTTTGAGGTCGTTATCCTCAGTACTTATTATTTAAACCTGTTATAGACCATAAAGAAAGTTATATGCAGGATAAATGGTAGGACATACTATTAATGCATCTGAATTTCTATAGCTATCTGTCTTATCCATATCAGTTTAAGACAAAGGGACAGAATTCTTCGTTTCTGTAGGGATATATGTTAAACTTAACATAGTTCTGAAACTGTCATTGGGGGAATAGCCGATGGATACCTCTGCTAAAGATGAAATGATTTTTTCGTTTGCTGAATGGTTGAGAGACCAAGGCAAATCAGCTAATACGATCAAAACGTATACTGGTGTCCTTTCACAGTTTTGTGACCAGACACAAAAGATATTGATGGAGATCCATTCTGAAGATGTTCAGGGTTATCTTGATAATTTAGAAAATTGCAAGAAAAGCCCAGGGACAATCGAAAAACACTATATTGCATTAAATGTCTTCTTTAAATTTTTAGGTAAACCGCAAGTGATGCTTTCAGTGGAACGTAAAGTTAAGGAGCACAAGCTTGAGGTACCTGAAACTTTAAGCCTCAATGAGCAGCAGATACTGTTAAGAGATATAGAAGCAGAAGGGAATCTAAGGAACATTGCCATCGTCTACCTTTTGTTACATACTGGAATTCGTGTCTCCGAATTATGTGACTTAAATGGCCGTGACGTCATAATGGAAACAGAGCGGAATTATATACTTGTCCGGAACGCAAAAGGTGAAATCGACAGATCCGTACCCCTTACCATATCGGCCATTCAACATGTACAAAATTATCTTTTTTCTTTAAAAGAAAAAGCAGATCCGTTATTCATCTCAAGCTATAATCAAAGGATCACTCCGAGGTCAGTTCAATATATATTGAAAAAATACAATGTGCATCCGCATAAACTGCGACATACTTTTTGTCAAAGGTTAGTGGATAATGGAATAGATATACAAACGATATCAAAGCTTGCCGGTCATAAAGATTTAAACGTAACGAAGCGTTATCTAAAAGAAAAATCGCTTGATCTGGCAAATGCGATAGATCAAACTTTCACGAAACACTAATATAAAGAAATGAAAAAGGGAAGAGAGATCTTTCCTTTTTTTGTTTAAACAAACAGATTCCTTGGAAATGACGAATAGGACGTTTTGTCTTAAGAGATGGGACGGGTTGAAAGAAGAGGAATATAGTTCAGTCAAAAGGACCGAACATATTGATGCATTGTTGAATTAAAAAAGAGGGGGTTCCTGAAATAAGGAATCCCCTCTTCTTTTTCTTCGTTACTTAACTGTTTTTTTCTTCTTTTTACCTATTTTCATTATAAATTCATATACTACCGGTACTATTACAAGTGTTAGCAATGTAGAACTCACCAGTCCGCCGATAACGGTAATTCCCAAACCTTGTGATATTAATCCACTGCCTTCCGCACCGATTGCCAGAGGTATTAAAGCGCCGATTGTGGCAAGGGCAGTCATCAGGATAGGGCGTAGACGGGTGGATCCTGCCTCGAGTAAAGATTCCCTGGTGGATAGCCCGGATTCTTCATTCTTGATAACACGGTCGACTAATACGATGGCATTGGTCACGACGATACCTATAAGCATCAGGACACCCATCATTGCCGAAACGCTGATGGTCTCACCTGCAATGAATAGCCCTGCCAATGCCCCGATTACCGTAAATGGTAAGGAGAAGAGAATGGCTATTGGTGCTAAACCACCATGGAAAGTAACCACTAGGACAAAGTATACGATAGCAACGGCCGCTAACATAGCGATACCAAGTTGAGTGAATGATTCTTGGATATCTTCCGTCACTCCGCCGTAGTCTATAGAGACGCTTGCAGGAAGATCTAATTTATCAACTTCCTTCTGTACCTCAGCTGTCACTGCGGCCACGTCATCCGATTTGATTGTTGCAGACACGTCGGCATAAATTTTTCCATCGCGGCGGGTGATTGTATCGGAAGCTTTGCCTTCTTCGATTTTTACAAGCTCTTTCAATGGGATTTCCATTCCCATTGGAGAAGAAATTTTCGTATTCTCTAGATCTTTTTTGTCTTCGAATGTCGTTTCTTTTGTCTCGACATATACTTTGACTTCTTCTCCATCTTTCTTAATGGTAGTTAAAGCATCATCCTTATTCGTATTGGCGATGGACATGCCAATTTGTGCAGCTGTCAGTCCAAGGTCGCTTAGCTTTTCTTGGTCTGCAACTAATGTGTATTGCTCATAAGCATCTAAAAGACTTGTATCAACATCTTTTAAATCTTTATTTTTCTTCATGATATTTTGAATATCATCAATTACCGGTTCAATATCTTTTTGTGTATTTCCGTAAACAAACAGAGTGGTCTCGTTGCTTGATGTTGATGTGAAATCTTGTTGTTTCCATGTTCCAGGTGAATCAAGTTCAGTTAATTCTTTTATGACGGTTTCTTTTTTGTCCCCGAAATTTTCGGTGTCTTCGTCATAGAGTACATAGAAGAGAGCCGAGTTACTCGAGCCACCCATCATGCCTCCGCCCATCATGCTTTCGCCAAGTGTGTATTGAACGGTCTTCACATCGTCTTTATCCATGAAGTATTTTTCCACTTTTTCTGTTTGCTTTTCAATATCCTCTTTTAACTCTCCAGGTGCGGGAGTGTAAGTGACGATGATCGTTTTTTCTTCATCTGCAGGCATGAAGCTTACACCGATGCTTGGGATTAGGAATAAACTGCCAACTAATAATACAATGGCTGTGCCGAAAGTGATTAGTTTATGGTTTAATGACCAATCCAGTGATTTTCGATAGAATGCTGATAGTTTGCTTGGTTTTTCTTCATGTGATTTTAATTCTTTTTTAGATAGTCCCTTTTTAAATAAAGAGTCTGCCATTGCCGGAACAAGTGTGATGGCGATTATTAATGAAGCGACTAATGCAAACACCATTGTTAAGGCGAATGGCGTGAATAGTTCCCCGACAGGTCCTGTAACGCTTGCTAAAGGCAGGTATACAGCTACAGTAACGATTGTCGATGAAAGGATGGGGATGAACATTTCCTTAGTGGCAGATCGTATTAATTCGCCGCCTTTTAATTGTTCGCCTTTTAAAGCCATTCTTCTATAAATATTTTCTATGACGACAATGGAGTCATCGACGACTCGGCCAATCGCAACGGTCATGGCCCCAAGTGTCATGACATTCAATGAAATATCCATTTGTTTGAGCACCAAAAGGGCTGCTAACAGGGATAATGGAATCGAAATGACGGAAATGAGAGTCGTTTTAAAGTTCCTAAGGAACAGCATGATAACAATAACGGCAAACAGACAGCCGAAGAGTGCCTTGCTGATCATGGTTTCAACGGAATCTTTAATCGGTTTAGCTTGATCGAGAGTAGTGTGTACACTTACCCCATTAAACTCTTCTTTGAAATTCGATGCTTCTTCATTTACTTCGTCGACAATTGCAACTGTATCGGCATCAGGTGATCTTGTAACCTGGATTCCAATCGACTCGCTACCGTTTGTTCTTGAAATCGATTCAGCCTTACCGGTAATTTTAACATCGGCAATATCTGATAATTTCACATTTTGCAGTTGGGCAGGACCTGTTTCCATTTCAGGAGATAATTGATTGGTTTCCTGTCCAGTTTGTGCCGGCGCTCCTGTTTTCGGGCCGCCGGTTAAAGGTATCTTTATATTTTTCAGGTCCTTTAGTGTGGAAATGTTTCCATCCACAACGATCGTTTTCTCTTTATCATCAAAGTTATATATGCCAAGCGGCATACTGACGTTTGCAGCCTGGATAACCTTCTTTACGGTTTCTTCATCGAGCCCGTATTGAGCCATCTTGTCCTGGTCGAATACAAGGCTTCCTTCATTTACTTGCTGTCCGGAAATGGATACGGATGTCACGCCGTCAATTCCTTCAAGTTTAGGTACTAACACCTCTTCGACATTTTTTGTAAGGGCTGGTAAATCAGAAGCCTTATCTGTTACACTGAGTGCGACGACAGGAAAAGCGTTTAATTCTAATTTAGATACGCTCGGGTCATCTACTCCCTCTGGCAGTTCCAATTTCTCTAAAGCTTCTTTCACTTCTTTTACTGCATCATCCATATCCGTATCATAATCATATTGTAATTGGATGGAAGAGGCATTGGCCATAGACGAAGAACTGACTAATTCGACTCCTGGCAAATTTGTTACTTTTAGCTCAATCTGGTCTGTGAGCTTATCTGCTACTTCTTCAGGTGCAGCTCCAGGATAAACAGTGGAAATGCTTATTAAAGGAGTGGAGATGCTTGGTATGGTTTCTTGTTTCATGTTTAAACCGGAGTATAAACCAGCTGCAACGATGATGATGGTAAGCAACCAGATTGCCAATTTATTCTTTAATGAAAATTTAATTATTGAATTCAAGCTTGTACCCTCCATACATAAAATTGTGACCAGTCGGTCACAAACTCAAATATATAGTATATGGATTATGATTGCAATAGATAATATCCGTTAGTGCTAACGTTGTTATTTCAAGGGTTTTGGGATACAATTTGGAGGGTGTGACCAGTTGGTCACCGGTGGACAATTTTAAGAGATAGGATGAATTTGATGAAAGAAAAAAATAAGATGATCATAGATAAGTCTGTGGAGCTTTTCGCGGAGAAAGGCTATCATGCAACTTCGGTTCAGGAAATTGTTGAAAAATGCGGGATAGCAAAAGGGTCCTTTTATAATTATTTTAAATCGAAGGAGGAATTACTAGTCTCCATTTTTAAATTTTATTATGAAGCGTTGACAGACTCATTACTTGATCTTGAACTGGATGCTTCATTGTCCAGTAAAGACAAATTCATGAGGCAGATCACTGTTCACATTGAGCATATGACGGGAAATACCAACTTGATTCAAATGATGATGCAGGAACAAATGGTTCATATCAGCAAGGAACTAGATGGATTTTTACATTATATCCATGAAGAGGGCTTGATTTGGTTCAAGCGTAAAATCATTGAGTTATACCCGGGACTTTCATCTGATCTTCTGCCCGATTGCACCATTATTTTAGATTCGCTTTTTAAAGGCTATATCGGAATATTGATCAGGAAACAAAATGCTTTCGATGTAGAATTGTTACCTAGCTTCATATTGAACCGGATGGATTCCATTGTCACAAGTCTGGAGAACATGGAAGATCCATTATTGAAACAATTTCCCCTACCAGGTTGCTCGATGCGGGATATGAGCCCAAAAGAAGAAATCCATTCGATTATCGCCAGGATGCTGGAAGTGGAAACACGTAAAGAAGAGGGAATGGAAACACGTAAAATTACGGAAGCTTTAAAGGCACTCCAGGAAGAATTTTCAAAGGTTAGGCCAAGCTCAATCATCTTGGAAAGCCTTTTGTTATTTTTGGAAAAAAATGAAAAAAGAAGCCCCTTGTGTTCAAAGCTTATCTTATTGATGAAGGATTATTTGCTGAATATATGAAGGCTTTACTGAAAGGGGCGAAAGCCTCTTTTTCATTTAAATTTTTAATGAGATTTAAAAACGGAGATTTAGGAAAAAGTAAAAAGTGATGGGAAGAAGACAATTCTTTCAATAATATGGGGGCTGGAATCATGCGATGGAAAAAGGGAATGCTGATTTATAATAAAAATGCAGGAAATGATAAACTCGAAAGGAATCTAGGAGGGTGTCTTCCGGTATTAGCTCCACATATTGATGAGTTTCTCATTCTACAAACAAAGCAAAAAGGCGATGCATGCCGTTATTGTTTGGAATATGGTGAAGAAATGGATGTAGTTTTCGTATTGGGAGGAGATGGAACGGTACATGAGTGTGTAAATGGCCTTTCACCCCTTCAGAGGCGGCCGTTGTTTGGGATTTTACCTGGAGGGACTTGCAATGACTTCTCCAGGACATTAAAGATTCCTCAAAATGTTCGTCAAGCTGCGGAAGCATTAATAAACGGTAAGGTTCGTCCAATTGATATTGGTAAGTCCAATAATGACTATTTTTCCAATTTTTGGGGAGTTGGGCTTATTTCAGATGCTTCAAATAATATTGATGAGCAGGAAAAAAGCAGGTTCGGAAAGATAGGATATTTATTAAGCGCTGTAAGGACGATTGGTGAGAGTTCTCCCTTTCCCTATAAAGTGGAATATGATGGGGATTTCATTGAAGGGGAAGCAGTTATGATTTTGGTCTTGAATGGTTGTTTTATCGGCACTAATTTATTGCCCTTTCCCATGATTAGACCAGACGATGGGCTCTTTGGCGTTGCCATCTTGGAAAATGCAAGCCTTGGTGCATTTTTAGAAATAATAGCGATGAAACGTTCATGGACTCAAAATATGAGTTCTGACTCTGGGGTGACTTATTTACAAGCAGGTACCTTGACTATTGAATCAAAGAGGCCGCTTGATGTGGATATGGATGGAGAGAACTATAGGCAAACTCCTTCACGCATTAAAGTCCTTGCCCACCATTTGTCGGTATTAACTCCAAATTAGTGTGGGGATTCTATTTAAAGGGAAAGGCTTATGTGTTTTTTTTGTATATTCATTCCTTATTTCTGCAATTGTTTCCAAAATAGGATAAAATGTATGATGATATATCATTTTTTGCAGGAGGACCAATTATGGTGTACCAGGTCGGATTGTTAAAGGGCATTTTACAGCCTTATCGGAGTCGTTATCAGCTGCAAAATGCAGAGGCAGTCACAAAGTTTGGATTGAAATTAATATTTATATATTTTCTTAGTCTTATAGTATTCGCCGTTGGGGGATATTTTGGGATTGGTTCAGAATCATTTTCCAAAGAAATCACGAAGATGAGCGTCAATGAATTTGAAGCAGCAAAGTTGCTGATTTTGAGCGGCAATATAATAACAGGAATAATCCACCCTTCCATATACATATTTTTAGCAGCTCTATTCTTTTGGATCGTTACTGATATCCCCTACATAAAATTAGTTATCGTTCAAATGATTCTTTTTGGCCTGCAATTAGTGGAAAAAACATTATTGATTCCCTTATTCGTTTTAATGGATATAGGCAGCGATGCCAATCCTTTTTCTTTGGGGATCATAAGTCAGTATTTTCTCAGAAGTGATTATTTCATTCACTTTTTCAGTGAAATTACCATTTTTCAATTTCTCATTATTGCTCTGCAATATTTTTATTTAAAGGAATTTACAGAACGTAATAATTATTTGGTCCTTTTAATGATTGTTCTATTCTATTTGGCCACATGGTTTGTTAAAGCCTTTTTAGGATACATCCAAGTAGGCGTATTTGTATAAAGCGGGTGAAATGAATGAGTGGTAACTGGAAAATAGTGGCGGTATCCATTGCGTCGATAGTGTTAATAACCGTTAACTTATACCTTATTGAAAAAAAGGAAAGCAAAGTGGAACGGACGGTTTTCGTTGAAAACTGGACTAAGGTAAAAAAAGATACAATTACGGATACTATTCAAACAAATGGGGTAATTAAACCAGTAGAAGAGTATGATATCTATTTTGATGCCAAGAAAAATGATTTTAAGAAATTCCTTGTAAAAGAAGGCGATTCGATTACGGCTGGCTCCTCGTTGTTTGAGTATAAGGCGACCGAACTTGATGCGCTTAAAGCGAGTTTGGAAGCGGAGAAAACGGCAGCTGAGGGGGAAAGGGCAGGGATTGAGGAATACATAGGGAAGTTGAGTTCTTATCAGGGGACCGTGACCAGTGAACCTGAAGCGGCAATTGATGAATCGGTGGAAAAAAACTTGAATATTGATATAACAACAAGCTCTTCAGACCTTATTAAAAGTAACATTGAGCAAGAAATGTACAAGCAGGAACTAGAAAAAAACAGGTTGGATGAAAAAGTGAAAATGCTAGACGCTAAATTAAGTTCGATTGAGGAGCAGTCCAGTGCAATTGTGACGACGAGCGAGGCTGATGGTGTCGTTAAAAATATCAATAAAAACCTTGATAATCCCATTATATCCATCGTTTCTACAAATATGGCAATTGAAGGGTATTTCTCCGGAGAGGAAATGAAAAAGGCTGAAGTGGGCATGACTATAAAAGCAAGTTCCTCTGATTCAAAAAAGGCATTGAAAGGGACGATAGGCCGTATCCATTCCTATCCCGCAGAAGAGCCATCATTAAAAAAAGATAACAGATTTCCATTTCAGGCTTTAATCGAACCGGAAGGCGAAGAAACGGAACCTCTGTTGGTGGGATCGAAAGTGAATCTTACTGTAATAACCAATGAGAAAGCCGGTGTACCCTCTATACCGATAGAGGCGGTACAATACCAAAAACATCCATATATTTACAAGTTGACGAATAAAGGCCATGTGGATAAACATTACATTACAAAAGGTCTTAAGGCTGAAGGGAAGCAGGAAATCATAAAGGGACCGTCTGTAGGTGACGTCATCCTCCTGAAGCCGAATGTGGCAGTGAAGAACCATTCTTATTTTATTACCCCGATTCAATTTGAAAAAGTGAAAGCTAGAACTTATAAAAAATTCACCTCTAGGGAAAAAGTAAGATACCTGTTACTTGGCATTCTGGAAAAATAACCGCTTTTTTCACAAGAGAGGTGAGGACAAATTATTAATTAATTATATCAATATAACTTAAGCGATTAAAAATCGGGAAGCGTAATTATAGATAGAGTAGCTATTAATACAGAATATTCAGACATATTTAAAGACCTTTTTCTAGAACGGATGCGAATAAATATTTACAGATTATCATTTTTAGTATAATATTTTATTATAAGTTAACTCGCTTAATCTTATTCCAAGAACGGGGGACCCATTTTTGTGGATTTTATCCGCTAGGGGTGAATTCAGAAATGAAAGGGCTTTTTGTGTTTCCAATCCTAACCCGACAGCTAACCTCGTCAGCGTCTTCAAGGGAACATGTGTGAATATTCACGCCTATAAGAAATCGACACATGAAGTGTCTTTTTTTTCGGCGTAAAGACAGAGTTTTTCAAAAAAGAAAAATTACTTTCTTTTATTAGTATCTTGTTTCCCTTACCGAGACAAAAATGTTTTTGCATCAAAGACTTTATGGAAGGTGAGGAAAGTAAATGAAGAAATTCAAACTAAGTTTAGCTAGCCAAATTTTCATTGGTTTAATTCTAGGGATTATCGTTGGTGCCATTTTTTATGGTAATGAGACGGCCCAAAACTTTTTACAGCCATTCGGAGACATTTTCCTACGAATGATTAAAATGATTGTAGTGCCGATCATCGTTTCAAGCCTTATCGTTGCAGTTGCTGGTGTAGGTGATTTGAAAGCGGTAGGTAAACTAGGTGCTAAATCATTATCATACTTTGTTGTCGTAACTATGATAGCGATTGCTGTTGGTTTAATTTCAGCGAATATCATCCAGCCTGGTGCTGGTGTGAATATGAATAAGCTGGAACAAACTGATATTTCTACGTATGTTGATACAGCAGAAACTAAGCAGCATGAATCGTTCGTGGATACACTCGTTCACATTGTACCATCCAATCCAGTTCAAGCTATGGTACAAGGCGATATGCTAGCGATCATTTTCTTCTCCGTGTTGTTTGGGCTTAGTATTGCAGCCATCGGTGAAAAGGGTAAACCAGTATTCCGCTTCTTCCAAGGTACAGCTGAAGGAATGTTCTACCTAACTAACATGGTCATGAAATTCGCTCCTATCGGTGTATTTGCACTAATCGGTGTGACGATCTCCAAGTTCGGTTTGGAATCTTTAATTCCGCTAGGAAAGTTAGCGCTTTCTGTATACGGAACAATGATTTTCTTTGTAATAGTCATTCTTGGTCTTATTGCGAAATTTGTCGGATTCAATATCTTTACGCTGATTAAACTTCTAAAAGAAGAATTGATTCTTGCTTTCTCTACTGCAAGTTCAGAAGCGGTTCTTCCGAAACTCATGGAAAAAATGGAGAAAGCGGGATGTCCAAAACATATTGCTACATTTGTTATTCCGACTGGATACTCCTTTAACCTTGATGGTTCTACATTATACCAAGCGTTAGCAGCTATCTTCATCGCTCAAATGTACGGAATCGATTTAAGCGCGTATGAGCAAATTACGCTGATGCTAGTGTTGATGATCACGTCCAAGGGAATTGCGGGTGTACCGGGTGTATCTTTCGTAGTTCTTTTAGCGACATTGGGAACTGTCGGTATTCCTATTGAAGGTCTAGCATTTATTGCCGGTATCGACCGTATTCTTGATATGGGACGTACAGTGGTAAACGTTATCGGTAATTCACTTGCGGCAATCGTCATCTCTAAATGGGAAGGTCAATTCAACCCTCCTTCCAAAAAAGAGTTAGAGCAAGTTTCTTAATATAAAAAATCCAGAGTGAAATGTCACTCTGGATTTTTTTATTGAATGAAAAAGCGCTTCCTTAATTTTTCTAGATGACTGTAAACTCTGCTTCCTTCAGATACTCAAGCACTTCAAGTTTAATTGTTTTATGGAGGAAACTACCTTCTTGACGCGTCTTCCCGGATGTCAAAATACCCCCAAATTCATAAAGCCTTTCATCTTGTTTACCCCAAAACCAAATCATTTCCTCTCGGCCCAGAAGGTCATGTGTTGTGAAATGAAACTACCTTCCGGCTTTAAAATACGGTTGATTTGTTTTCAAAGCTAATGTCGGTCATTTTGAGTTGGGGAAGCATCAGCAAAAAGGGAAGCGGCCCTATGAAATGAGTGAATGAATGAAAAAACCATTTATAATCCTTTCTTCGAATTTGGTTAATATGGATTTCTACCTGATGCAGATGATGATTAATATTGGGGTTATATAACTTACGTGAAACTCCAAAAGTTTGATAAAATAACATTATTGATTGAGAGCTCGGAGGGGGTCAGGTTATGAAGAATGAAAGTAATGATATCTTATACATGTATATGCAGGCTTCCGAACGGTTTGTCCTTTTTAATGGACTCAATTTTCGTGAATTCGTCAATTCGCTTCCGTATACCTTGGATTCGATCTTATTATTGAAACATCAATTCGATGGTGGGGAATACAATTTGAATGTCCTGCTTGAGAGCGCTTCATCTGAAGCTATTGCGAAGCTCGTTAAAGAAAATGTCCGGGCATATGGAGATTTCTGTTGGATCGATTTTGAAGAAGCGGAAGGGCTGGATGAATTGGATGGAAGGGAAATAGCGGAACTTTTATATTTAGGACATGCTAAAACCCATCTGGATCCCCCGTTTTTCCGTAAATTGAATAACCAATTTGTGTACCTTGCCCAGGATGATGGCTGGTTCAATAAAATTTATTTTCGTTCTCTTTCGACATATTATATGATGTTAGGAAGGCTGATTCCGCTAAAGCTGGAGCCGTTAAAATTAGAGAGGACGTGGCTTGGAATCAGAAAGAAAAAAGAGCTGACGGCGATTCCTGCAGAAATCATCGTTTCCTTGGCTCATATTCTGGCAGAGGGGCTCGTTTTTTCCTTTCGGGATGTTAAGTATACTAGAACGAAAATTGAGATACCGGCATGGGTCGTAGGGGATTATTTAAACATGGATGAAATGCATGATTCCTTTTTGGATAGAGATAGTAAGGAGCCCGATGCATTTATTATTTTCAATCGAAAAGAGAAGATTTGGGAAAGCGTTATTAGAAATACACCATCCTCCTGATTTTATTTGAAGTCTTTGAACTTTTTAGGTGTAAGACTTACCGTCTCATGCATAAAAGATAAGAGAGGGAAACGTAGAGGTGTTCACAGGATGTGGCGGTTTTATTCTGTGTTCTGCAAATAGTAATCATTGGAAAAGCCTCAATGATGGAAGTTTCGCTTTATCCCGCATTAACAGGCTGTAAGGAAGCCTGATGATAAATGTAATGAAAAAGAAATGTGGTGAGCCAACAGCCTGTAAATGCCCGATTGCGACGCACAGGATGTGCTAGCACAGGAGTTGCCACAGGATGTGGCGGTTTTATCCTGTGTTCCGCTGAATAGTAATCATTGGAAAAGCCACAATGATGGAAGTTTCGCTTTATCCGTTTTAGTGTAAAGTGATACAATGAACATGGTTAAAAGAATATTGGAGGGTAATAACTCATGAAAACTAAACTTGGTTTGCTTTATGGTGGAAAATCTGCGGAGCATGAGGTTTCTATGCAGACGGCTTTAGCGGTCATTAAAGCTCTCGATTTAGCAAAGTTTGATATATATCCGATTTACATAACAAAAGATGGTTCATGGATTAATGGACCAAAGTTAACAGGTCCTGCCGAGAATGTGGAGGCTTTGACATTTTCACCGGAAAAATCGAGCTCGCCTCTTGCCTTGCAAGCACATTCAACTGATGAAGATAGTGAATCAACAGGGTATGATGTAATTTTCCCATTGCTTCACGGACCGAATGGAGAAGATGGAACCGTACAAGGGATGCTGGAACTGTTGAACCTTCCTTATGTAGGGAATGGCGTTTTAGCTTCTTCAGCAGGAATGGATAAGGTCATCATGAAAAACATTTTTGCCCAGGCAGGACTTCCTCAAGTGAAATACACTTGGTTCATTCGTTCCGAATGGGAGAAGAATACTGAAAGTGCCATCAAAAAGGTAGCGGATGAATTGGGGTACCCTTGTTTTGTCAAACCTGCCAATTTAGGTTCAAGTGTCGGTATCAGCAAATGTAATGATGCTGATGAACTGGAAAAAGCGGTAGCGGAAGCTTTTCAATTCGATCGGAAGATCATCATTGAAGAAGGGGTCATTGCTCGTGAACTCGAGTTTGGTATTCTTGGTAATGATGAACCGTCTTGTTCAGTGGCAGGCGAGATCATCCCAAAGAAAGATTTTGCCTTCTATGATTATTCAGCAAAATATGTAGACGGTAATTCAGCGATGGTCATTCCGGCGGAGATAACGGAAAGCGAGTATGCAGCTTTATCCGAAATGGCCATTACTGCCTTTAAGTCATTGGATTGCTCTGGATTGGTCCGCGCAGATTTCTTCTTGACGCATGAGGGGCAAATCTATATTAATGAAGTGAATACAATGCCTGGGTTTACTCCTTTCAGCATGTTTCCGTTATTGTGGAAGCACACAGGTGTCGACTATCCAGCGTTAATTGAAACACTCGTGAAACTTGCCTTGGAACGTCATCAGGAAAAACAACAAATCAAATATACAGTTTGATCATGCAGGTAAAGTATCAGTAAACTCCACAATCCATCATGCCTTGATTTGATGGATTCCAATCAGCAGGAACCGGTGCGATTTAAACTGGTTTCTGCTTCGTTTGGTTAACGGAGAGCGATTAACGGTTCGATGAATGTAGGAGGAACAAAATGATAAAGAGAACGTTAAAACAAGTACAAGAAATGGCAGGGGGATTGAATGATATCAGTCCATTCCAGTCCAAAGGAATTAATGGGGTTACCATCGATTCAAGAACGGTTAAGGAAGGATGTTTGTTCATTCCGCTTAAGGGAGAGAAGGTTGACGGCCATGAGTATGTCAAGCAGGCTTTAGCGCAAGGGGCTGCAGCTTCCTTTTGGCAAAGGGATGTTCCGAATCCTCCTGATGATTTACCGATAATCATTGTCGAAAACACTGAGAAAGCACTTCAACAATTGGCGCGTTCTTACCGCCAGGAGTTGAATATAAAAGTCATTGGGATAACAGGGAGCAATGGTAAGACCACTACGAAAGATATGACCGCTGCGCTGCTGGCCACTGCCTATAAGGTTCATAAAACCAATGGAAACTTCAATAATCATTTAGGTTTGCCGCTAACGATACTTTCTATGGCACAGGATACGGAAGCGGCTGTTTTGGAAATGGGGATGAGCAGCCGCGGTGAAATCGAGTTCTTATCCAAAATGGCAAAGCCTGATGTAGCGATCATTACCAATATCGGTGAATCACACTTATTGGATTTAGGATCACGCGAGGAAATCGCTAATGCGAAGTTGGAAATTGTCGAAGGTTTGGCGAAAGATGGAACGCTGATATATCATGGTGATGAACCATTGCTTCGCAATCGGATCAAAAAGGATTTTCCTGATTTAAACGTAATATCTTTTGGACGTACGGAAGAAAATGATTTATATCCACAGGCCATCAGCCAAGGGGCGGACAGTACCACGTTTACCATCGCAAGCGGTGATAAGGAGATCGGTTATGAGATACCTGTGTTAGGTCATCATAATGTGCTAAATGCGTTGGCGGCCATCTTGGTTGCTGAAGAATTCAATGTGGATGATTCTTCGATCCGTAAAGGCCTATCGACCATTCAGTTGACTAATATGAGGATGGAATTGGTTGAAGGCGCAAAAGGACAGAAAATCATCAATGATGCATATAATGCCAGTCCAACTTCAGTCAAGGCGGCAGTGGAGTTGGTTGAGGGCTTATCTGGATTCGAGAATAAGATCCTTGTATTGGGAGATATGTTAGAGTTAGGGCCGCAGGAAAAAGACTTTCATACGAAAATTGGTGAATTGATTTCCAATGAGCGGATTGATAAGATTTTCACATATGGTCCTTTAGCCGAGTTTATTGCCAAGGGAGCGAGCAAGTCTTTTTCATCGGAGCAGGTTCGCCCTTTTCAAGATAAGCAGGAGCTTATAGAGGAACTTAAGTCGTCCACACATGAAAATGACATCATACTTGTTAAAGCTTCCAGGGGCATGAAGCTGGAGGAAGTCGTTCAAGCTCTACAAAAATAAAAAATAAAGAAAAGGCCGTTTCTTTTTTGAAACGGCCTTTTTTATTGTCTTTAAAACAGTGTCCCGGCTATAATGCAGATGTCATCGTTAATCATTGAATGCCTCATCCTTGAGACCAATAGCTCCTGAAGAAGGTCATTTGTATCGAGATGGACATTTTCAATGAATTCCCTCTCGATATTGTCAGACCGGTCAATGGCGGAAGGTATGGGCGTTTTAGACAGTCCGTCTGTATAGATGATGAAACGGCTTCCTGGTTCATAATGAAAGACTATTTTTTTTATGGGCAATTCGGGGATCAGTCCGCTTGGGGTGGCCCCTTCGTTTAAGTTGAGAATTTGATTGGTGCATGGGGAATACAAAAAGGCCGAAGGAAGTCCGTAGTTCACATATTCGATGAGTCGATCCTTTGTATTCACGTATGCGATGAAGGCTGTAATACGAGCATGTTTTTTGTTTTCCCGATTAACTCCTTGAAATAGATCCCGAATATGTTTTCCCAGTTCCTCTGTTATGTAAATGGGGTCTTTTACCCGTTTGATAAGGTCGGGCATCAAAGTCCTTATGGACATGTTTATAAGTGCTGTGTGGATACCTTTTCCAAATACATCGATCATGATGAAGCCGTATATCCTGTCGCCGACCTCCGCCCAGTAAAATAAATCCCCAGAAAGCTCACTCGAAGGCTGAAAAAGGCCTTTGACCTCTATATCTTCATTATTGATCGACAAAGGTAAACTTGAAAGTTGAATCCCCTTTGCAATTCGCAGGCTTCTTGCTGATTTTTGGTGTATCTTTTCAAGCTCTTGCCCCTTCATTTTTGCCGAAAACAATTGCATGCTGATGTTTTTGAGTGACTTTAATTTAATCCGGACTTCTACTGAATCGGCAGGGACTGCCATGGTTTCATAAAAGGTCTTTTCCGGTAAGGTATGAGGGGGCTCCATTCCTAAAGCGCGTTTGTAAATGAATAAGATAGGGATTTCGTGAGATTCAGCTAAGGCAAATAAAGAAGTTTGCTGCCAAGAATCTGTTGATATGTGCAAAGGCAAAATAAATAATGATTTCATTAAGTCCGATGAATCTTCGAATAGATGACTTTGATTGAGTGGATCCTCCAAAAAAGTGACTTTCTTGTTCATTTTCTTTAAGATTCGACCAAAATCCTTACATAAAGGAACATCTATTGTGAATATGTTCATATAACCCCCCGTTGATTTGTTGATAGGTCAATCATACTGTATTTAGACTAATTTACTATAATTTTTACACAAAAAGATGAAATTTTCGAAAAATGAATGATTCCATATACCTGGAAATTCATTCGTGATTAGCCCTTTCTTCCAACGGGGGTAATCGTGGAAGGGGGTTATCGTTAGATTTTAATCCTTCCTGAAAAAGGTTTGTTGAAACTATTTGATTTAAACTCATATCATATATAAATGGATGTTCGTTTTGTGAAAAATTTAATTGGATACAGTTAGTCGACAAGAGGCCGGGATGCTCTCATCCCGAACCATGATTTTAACAGGATTAGGTTCCGGTTTTGTGAAATCCTCCTAATTGGATTTCTGAAGCCACTGGAACGGTTTTTAAATAAAAAACTGTAGAAAAACTCGCTTTCTTCAAATTTGTCTAAGTTTGAATCCACTTACGCATAAATGGATATAGTAAAACGGTGAACCTATTGATGAAATAGTCAGTCCATGTGTTTTTTTAGCCCATTATTGAATGAACAAGCGATATTCTTACTCAAAAGTGTCACGGCTGCATATTTAACAGGAAGAAATGACTAATTTTTTCATTTTTGAAACTGTCTAAAGTTTTTAGTAACTCTGAATGGGCGATATCCTTTATTGCATTAACAGTTTGAAAATGGTAATATGAGTATGAGTTTAAATGTCTTATCATTGATGATTATTTAAAATTAATCAGGTTGAGGCAACAAAATTGTATGTTCTTACATGTTTCATGAGTTCATTCTTGAGATTATTTTAGATTAAATAGGCCTCGCGTCTGGTCATATATAAAAGCTGCATCTCTTGGCGGCTTTAGTAGCTATTAGGGAATCAAGCCGCATTTAAGCGCTTTTCCACTTCTGCAAATCCTCAACGCACCGGGCCTGTTTTGTATAAGAATCTTGGCTCTCGTCAAGTTTTGTTCATACAGTCTTTTTAAGTCTGATGAATAATAGGTGCAGCAGCCCTCACCTGAATAAAACGGTGAAACACCCGTTTATGCTACTTTTAATTTTCCATATTGAATTTAATTTTGGTTACATGTACTTTTAAAAAGATGAGCGTAGGTTAATGATAAGTCTACACGTGCGCGAAGTTAAAAATGCCAGTGAATGTCCGTACTGGTATATTTCCTTTTTAAAAAATCATATTGAGTTCATTTGAACTAAAAGGCAGACATACTTTTAGGTGATAATGATAAACTTTTTATAAGAGATAAAGAAGAACATCCGTCATGATGATGAGGATTTGAACTAAAACATCTGTGCATGATCCATGAATGCACGTGTAAATTTACGATATAAAAAGGAGTACGAAAACATTGACATTGTTTAGCGAATTAGGATTAGATAGAACGTCCATGAAATCAATAGAAAAAATGGGATTTGAAGAAGCGAGCCCGATTCAATCCCAAACGATACCTCTAGCACTTGAAGGTAAAGATATCATTGGTCAAGCGCAAACGGGAACAGGTAAAACAGCAGCATTCGGTATTCCATTGATGGAAAACATCGATATTAATAACGAAAACGTGCAAGGGATTGTCATTGCACCTACACGTGAGCTTGCCATTCAAGTTTCCGAGGAACTTTTCAAGCTTGGTTACGGAAAACGCGCTCGTGTACTTGCTGTTTATGGTGGACAAGACATCGACCGCCAAATCCGTGCTTTAAAGAAAAAACCACATATTATCGTTGGTACGCCAGGTCGTCTTTTAGACCATATCAAACGTAAAAATATTAAATTAGGCGGAGTTCACACTGTAGTTCTTGATGAAGCGGATGAAATGCTTAACATGGGATTCATTGAGGATATCGAATTGATCCTTTCAACGGTTCCTGACGAAAGGCAAACATTGCTTTTCTCAGCTACAATGCCTGATCCGATCCGTAAAATTGCTGAAAGATTCATGCGGGAACCAGTTCTTGTACGTGTAAAAGCAAAAGAAATGACAGTGGATCGTATCGAACAATATTACTTGGAGTTAAAAGAAAGTGAAAAATTCGATACACTTGCACGCCTTTTCGATATTCAAACACCGGATCTTGCAATTGTCTTCGGACGTACGAAACGCCGTGTCGATGAATTGGCATCTGCATTGAATATCCGCGGTTATATGGCTGAGGGCATTCATGGTGACCTTAGTCAGGCAAAACGCCTTTCTGTTTTGAAAAAGTTTAAAGACGGCAGCATCGATGTACTCGTTGCTACTGATGTTGCTGCACGTGGACTTGATATTTCCGGCGTTACTCACGTATACAACTTTGATATCCCTCAAGATCCGGAAAGCTACGTTCACCGTATTGGACGTACAGGACGTGCGGGTAAACATGGTATAGCCATTACGTTTGTAACACCAAGAGAAAGAGGCCAACTGCATGCAGTTGAACATACAACGAAAAAACGTATGGAGAAACTTAAGACTCCTACGTTAACTGAAGCGTTGGAAGGTCAACAAAAAGCAGTAACGGAAAAAATCCTTAATACAATCGAGAATGAGGATTTAACTTTATACCTTGGTCAAGCGGAAGAATTATTACAAAAACATAGCGCAGCGGATTTAGTTGCAGCCATGCTTAAATCAATGACAAAAGAACCGGATCAAACGCCTATCAAGTTAACGGAAGAATCTCCGTCTCCAATGCGTCGCAATCGCGGAGGAAGCAGTTCTTCTGGCAACAGACAGCGCAATGGCCGCAGTTCTTCAGGCAGAAAAGATTACGGCAGCGGATCAGGGAAACGCCCAAGCACGAACCGTAAATCGAATGGTTACGGAAACCGCAGCACGAGCCAAAAAAGAGAAAAAACTAATAAGATTTAATTGAATTGGGAATGCCGCTCATTTGAGCGGCATTTTTTTATGTGCATCACCAACTTCTTCATGTAAGGTATCCGCGGTTTTTGGATGGAATGCCCACAGCCTTTGTTTGAAAAGGGGTTAATTTCCAGTATTTAAATATAGTATAATGGATGAAAGCAAGGATGGATGATGATGATTCAATTAGCATTACCTGTCCGGAAGAGGAGAAGCACATGGAACCTGAAAATCGTATATCGAATAAGGCCTTAACCGTATGGAAAATCAGTGGTCTTATAAGCTGTTCAATAACCTGGATTATAAGCATCGCCGTACTCGTGCTTACAATCATTTTTGATTGGACATATTGGGTGATTGGCGCGTTGGTCCTAATTTCGACAATCCAATCCTATCTGGCCATCTTTCTGATTCCGTCCGTTAAATGGAAGAGGTGGCGTTACGAAGTAAGAAATACTGAAATTGATATCCAAAGCGGTATTTTCATCATTAAAAGAACACTCATACCCATGATAAGGGTTCAGCATGTTGAAACGAAGCAAGGGCCATTATTAAGAAAATACGATTTAGCCTCCGTTGAAATTTCCACTGCAGCGACTCTTCATGTTATCCCTGCCTTGGACCTTGCAGAGGCGGATGAATTGCGGCATTATATTTCGAGAATGGCAAGTGTGGAGGAAGAAGATGTCTGATCCTAAAAGGCTTCACCCCATAGCTGTATTGCTTAACATCATTAAATCGATTAAGGAGTTAGTCATCCCTTTTTTATTAGTGGTCGTCATTCCTGGGAAGAATGAAGGAATTCCCGGATGGATACAACCGCTGGTCATTGCCATTATTATACTTTTGATTATAGGGAATGCTTTCTTGCAATGGTTACGCTTTACATATCGGATCGAAGAGGGAGAATTCAGAATTGAGTCCGGGGTATTCGTAAGGAAGAAACGGTATATAAAGTTTGATCGGATTCATAGCATAGATATATCAGAGGGCATCATCCAGAGGTTATTCAGCCTGGTGAAGCTGAATATTGAAACGGCAGGCGGGTCTCAGGCGGATGCCGTATTATCAGCCATAAGGAAAAGTGATGCGGATCGAATCAATGCTTATATAAGTGAGGGGAAAAATGCGTATAACCCATTTGATAGGGATAAAGATGAAGTCGCGGATAATGAAATTGTTGCAAAATCATCTTCCGTTTTTAAGCAGACACTGCCGCAATTATTCGCTATGGCTGCCACTTCGGGAGCGGTAGGTGTCTTCCTATCCGGGGCAGTCGCTTTTATTTCACAGTTCGATGAAATGATACCTTTTCAGAGAATATTTAAGGATTATGAAGATTTTATTGAAATGGGGACCTTCATTCTGACCTTGTTTGCCCTTGTGGCTTTATTGGCGGTTTATGTGCTGGCCACATTAAGTATGGTAATTAAATACGCTTCCTTTACCGTGATAAAAACGGATGAGGAGATCGTTATTTCCAGGGGGCTTCTCGAGAAAAGACGGCTGACAATCCCTATCCATAAAATTCAAGGTATCCGGATCATGGAGAATTTAATTCGAAAGCCATTGGGATTGGCGACGGTTTATATTGAATATGCGGGAGGGAGCATGGAAGATAAAGAAAGTCTTTCCATCATGCTGTTCCCTTTAATCAGAAAGAAGCATTTACAGGGAAAAATCCTGGAAATTTTACCGGTTTATGAAACGGATACGAAGATGAAACCAATACCCAAGCGTGCACTTTCCAGGTATGTGTTTCGAAAGTTTCTATACCTTATCCCGATCATCGGTGCCTTGGTATGGTTTTTCAGACCTTGGGGTTATCTTTCCTTCTTGCTTGTACCGTTGGCGATTTTTTGGGCATACATGCAATATAGAGATGCAGGTTGGAGCATAGAAGGGAATTTATTACTATTGAGCAGCCGTTTTTTCACGAAGCAAACATTGATCATGCAGAGAAGCAGAATTCAATCAATCACATATAAAAAAAGCTGGTTTCAGAATCGAAAAGAATTAGTCACCATTACAGCATCGATTAAATCAGGAATTACCTCCCGGGTCGGTATGGTTGCTGATATGGAAGAAAAGGATTGCCTAATAATTAAATCATGGTATTTACCTGAAAAAGCAGTCGACTCCCAATGATTGAAAGGAAGAGTCGGCTGTTTGGCCTACCATTTTTTTCTTAGGAATAATGGAGCGGTTAAAAAGCCGGTTGCCATTCCAGCCAAATGACCGACAACGTTTATCTGCGGTTGGATGAAAGTCATGATAATGGCAATTCCGGTCAATGTATATACTGTATTTCTTTCGTTGTTCGTAAAATTGGTTTTATTGAACAGTACAAGATATAGAAAGAATCCGAGTAAACCAAAAATTGCTCCGCTAGCACCTACGTGGTTATATGTCAGTGGGTTAATCAGGAAGGTTGCGATATTGGCAAGGATCCCTGTCGATAAAAAGAAGATTGAAAACTTGAAGGCCCCAAGTAATTTCTCCAGGAATGGACCAAAGATGGCAAGTGAGAATCCATTAAACAGTAAATGTGTAAACGTGCTATGTAGAAAGATGGGGGTGATCAAACGCCACCATTGTCCATCAGCGATGTATAAATTCACACCTGTGCCATAATAAAAGAGTACATTGCCGGGAAGTGCGGGGAAAAGGACGAGAACGAATACAAGCATCATAATGAGTATGAGCACAGTTACAGCTCGATAAGAATTTGCATATTCGCGGAAGCTTTCTGTTCTTGTAAACATAAATTCCTCCTTATATCGTTTTTAATTGGATAAAATATTATCATTTTCATGTAAAAGAGTCCTCCTAATGATATGCAACTTATTAAATTAATAGAAGAGGTGTCAAAGTGATTAAAGGTATAGGCGTGGACATTACTGAGTTGGATAGAATGGAAACAATGATTAATCGGCAACCCCGTTTAAAGGAGCGTATATTGACGGAAAGTGAAATCTTGATTTTTGAAAAGTTAAATGGAAGAAGGAAGGTCGAGTATTTTGCTGGCCGTTTTGCAGCTAAGGAGGCATTTTCCAAAGCGAACGGTACAGGGATCGGTAAGCACTTATCCTTTTTGGATATTGAAATCATCTCGGATGATAAAGGAAAGCCGGTGATTTCAAAGCCGTTTTCTGAAGGGGTCCATCTTTCGATTAGCCATAGCAGGGATTACGCGGTTGCTCAAGTCGTAATTGAAGGGTGAATGGAGTTTTGTCCAATCGGGTCATAAACCTTAAGGTTGTCTCATATACATTTAGTGCTATAGGGAGACAAGGCCCGGTAAAAGGTACATGGCAGAGTAGGTGCTCTCGAAAAGTTTTTAGCCGGATCGAGAATGGTCCTGTCTAAAATACTGAGGAATTTAAGACATCAGTCGAGCCAATGTCCGGATCCTGCCTTTTCCTCTCCCTTTTACGTTCAAATGACAAAAAGGGGTTGAAAAGATGAAGAAGATGGTAATGCTTTTTGCAGGGATCATGCTCTTGCTTGCTCTTTCTGCTTGCGGCCAAAAATCGCAGAGTGACGTAGTTAGTGAATTGAATGAGAAGCTTGGTGAAATGAAAGGATATAAAGCTAACGCGAAGATGACATTAAAGATGGGGACAGAACCTCAAGTGTATAATGTGGAGATTTGGCATAAGGACCCTTCTTTTTACCGCGTGAATCTGAAAAATGAAGAGAAAGATCAAAGCCAGATGATTTTGAAAAATGATGATGGTGTATACGTTTTGACGCCTGCTTTGAATAAAAGTTTTAAATTTCAAAGCGAGTGGCCGGAGAACAGCAGTCAGGCCTATTTGTTCGAGTCGTTGGTGAAAGACATTACGGAAGATAAAAGTGCAACATATAAAGCAACGGATAAACACTATGTCTTTGAAACGAAAACGCGCTACCAAAACAATAAAATGTTGCCATATCAAGAGATTACTATAAACAAAAAGGATTTATCCCCAGTCAGTGTAAAAGTCATGGACCCTGATAGGACCGCTTTGGTTCTTGTTGAATTCTCAAAAGTAAAATTCGATACGAGTTTTGATAAAGATTCCTTTGACATGAAGAAAAACATGACAAGTGCACAACTTGAAGCTCCCGTTATGGCAGAAGTCCAAAATGAGGGGTTTGCAGTGAAATACCCTGAAAATATTGGCGATATGAATTTAACGGAAGAAAAAGAAATTACGACGGAAAAGGGAGAACGTGTCGTTTTGACCTATGAGGGTACAAAAAGTTTTACATTAGTTCAGGAAAAAGCTGAGGTAGTCCAAACTTCCGTTTCGACGAATGTGAATGGAGAACCTGTTGATTTGGGTTATACTGTCGGGGCCATGACGGGAAATACGATTGCATGGACTTTTGAAGGTGTCGATTACATGCTAGCATCAAAGGATTTGTCACAGCAAGAGATGATAGAAGTCGCCCGTTCGGTTGGGGAAGATCCAGTCAAATAGGATTACATAACAAGCTGATGTTTCCCGTCTCCTTACGAAGGTTTTCTTCTGGGAAGGATAGGCGGGGAAGCGGCTTGTTGACCTTTTTTAACCCATTATTTGATTTAGGCTGGCAGCCGGGAAATGAGGATCAAGGTGAAAAAGCACTTTATCTTTCTAGCGGTTGGTTATAGAATGGTCCTATAATGAAACGAAAACTTCGCTACTGGGAAGAATCTTATGGTGAGTATAGGAAAGAAGGAAAAGGTCTTGGAAACAAAAGTATTTCATCGAGATACGTGGGCAGAAGTAAATTTGGATAATATTTTTGAAAATATCTCTTCAATGAAAAAAAGTCTGAAAAAGGGCGTTAGTCTTTTCGCTGTCGTCAAAGCCAATGCTTATGGCCACGGGGACTATGAAGTGGCTAAAACGGCGCTTGATGCGGGGGCGGATTTTTTAAGTGTAGCTTTTTTGGATGAGGCTCTTGCCTTACGGAATAAAGGTATATTGGCTCCGATTCTTGTCCTTGGGGCTTCTAGGCCTGAAAGTGCAGCGCTTGCTGCCGAGCATGGTATTTCCGTGACGGTTTTCGATGAAGCATGGTTGGAGAAGGCAAAGGATTTGTTGAAACCGGGACAAGTTTTGCAAGTCCATGTAAAAGTGGATAGCGGCATGGGGAGAATCGGCATTCGAGATAAAGGTCAACTCATGAAAGTGGAAAGTTTGCTTAAGAGGGAAACTTGTTTCAATTTCCAAGGGATATTCACTCATTTCGCGACTGCGGATGAAATGAAGACGGACTTATATGAAAAGCAGCTTGCCTTTTTTAAAGGGATGCTTTCCGAATTGACGGGAAAGCCGGAATATGTTCATGCAGCCAATAGTGCAGCTTCTCTAAGGTTCACCGATTCAGAATGGAATGCAGTAAGAATGGGGATTTCCATGTATGGTTTGAGTCCTTCCATGGAGATGAAGCCGATATTGCCATTTCCATTAAAACAGGCTATATCATTGAGAACGGAGATGGTCGCGGTTAAACAGCTTGCTAAGGGTGAAAGCGTTAGCTATGGAGCGACTTATACGGCTGAAGGTGATGAATGGATTGGAACTTTGCCAATCGGATATGCTGACGGCTGGATCCGTAAGCTGCAAGGTCAGGAAGTTCTTGTGGATGGAAAAAGAGTGCCCATAGTTGGAAGGATTTGCATGGATCAATGCATGATCAAGCTGCCTGGACCATACCCTGTAGGAACTGTGGTCACATTAATCGGGAATGATGGGGATGAATCGATTACTGTCGATGAGATAGCGGCAAAACTGGAAACGATCAACTATGAGGTGACATGCATGATAGGAGCAAGAGTGCCCCGCATATATTTGAAAGAAAATCAGGTGAATCATGTACGCAACTTCATTTTGGAATGAGCGGATTGTAAAAAAATCCTAAGATTGTGAATAAGATTTCCTTTATTATGCTGATAATAGGATTGAGAATAGAATATACTCTTTGCAGATAGGCATTTTAATGGTAATATTGAAAAGGATATATAATAAAGGTGTGTAGTGATGGTGGAGGTGTATGTTTGTGTCTGAATCCAGCGCAACAAGAGAGATATTAATTCGATTACCTCAAAATTTTTTAACAGAGTTAGACGGGTATGCGAGTGAGGAAAATGTGAATCGCAGTGAATTTATTTATCGTGCCACAAAAATGTATCTTCGCGAACGTAAAAAGAAAGAGTTTCGTGAATCGATGAAACGCGGTTATATTGAAATGGCGGCCATTAATTTAACGATTGCTTCTGAAGCCTTCCAGGCTGAATTCGAGGCTGGTCATTGCGTTGAACGATTAGTTAGCGGAGGCTGAGCCATTGATTGTTGTTAAGCGTGGTGACGTATACTTCGCAGACCTTTCCCCGGTAGTCGGTTCAGAGCAGGGTGGAACCCGTCCGGTACTAATTTTACAAAACGATATTGGTAATCGCTTTAGTCCGACTGTGATCGTGGCAGCCATTACAGCTCAAATTCAAAAAGCGAAATTGCCTACACATGTTGAGATTAATGCAAAAAAGTACGGATTCGAACGGGATTCCGTCATTTTATTAGAACAGATCCGGACAATCGATAAGCAGCGTTTAACTGATAAAATTACGCATCTTGACGAACCGATGATGCAAAAAGTCAATGAAGCTTTGCAAATAAGTTTAGGCCTCATTGAGTTTTAAAGAAAATTTTTCCCGTTAAACCGGGCGTTATTATAATACAAATCATTCTTGATATTATTTAGATGGCACGATTCCTGAACTGTGGGAATCGTGTTTTTTTTATGAATTAACATAAACATGTGTCCAAAAAGTAAACAGGGAGGAAATATAAAAAATTTGACGAATAAAAACAGTATACAATAAGATATTTGAAAGTTTTTTATAGTATCCTCCAAACTTTTCTTGGAATGATGTTTTTCTTACCTGAATTTCGGGTATATAGTTATGTTGTAAATACCTAAAAAAAGCCTCTAAGGAAATCCAAATGGCATAACATTACAGTTAGTTAACATCCTTGTGACGTGGACAGGGAAGCATAGCAATTGTGTTAGAATGGGAGGATATTATGAATCAATTGGTTTACGATTTTATTAAGCAAAATCAAGATTACATCCTTACTGAGTGGATGGGCATCATGAAGGAAAGCACGGACGAAAGATTAATTAAAGTCGTCTCAGATCAAATGTTCACGCAAACGAGCAGTGAATTTATAGATATGATCATCACGAACGTTGATAGTAAAAACAAGGAATTCACATTGAAGCTTTCAGATTTTGCCGAGAAAGTCGTCCAATTGGGATGGCCTCTTACTTTCGTCAATGAAGGACTTCATAAATTCACGTTAATTGTCATAAATGGAATGGTGGAAAAGGGTCTCGTTACTCCGGATAATCAAGTCAATCTTGTTAACCATTTGGATAAATGGGCGACACCGATAAATAATGAAATAGTCAATATATATACCCAAACTTGGGAAAGAACGGTTTCCATGCAAAAAATAGCGTTGCAAGAACTTTCGGCACCGCTCATTCCCGTATTGGAAGGCATTACGGTCATGCCCTTGGTTGGTACGATAGATACAGAACGTGCCAAACAGATAATGGAAAACCTGCTGACCGGCGTGGTTAAGCATAGATCTGAAGTTGTTCTGATTGATATAACGGGCGTGCCGGTCGTGGATACCATGGTTGCCCACCATATCATTCAAGCAGCGGAAGCAGTCCGCTTAGTGGGCGCCAAATGTATACTATGCGGCATCCGCCCTGAAATTGCTCAAACCATCGTTAATCTTGGCATTAATTTAAATGAAGTGATTACAAAAAATACGTTGAAAAAAGGGATAGAAGTTGCGTTGGAATTAACGAGCCGTAAGATCGTAAAGGTGGAGGGATAAGGATGAGGATTCCGATATTAAAGCTTTATGACTGCTTGTTAGTCTCTATACAGTGGGAATTGGATGATATGACAGCGCTCCAATTTCAAGAGGATTTACTGCATAAGATTCATGAAACAAGCGCGAATGGCGTAGTTATAGATATTACCTCAATAGATTTTATTGATTCTTTTATCGCAAAGGTATTAGGCGATGTCTTTAGCATGTCTAAGCTTATGGGGGCCAAAGTTGTAATTACGGGAATCCAGCCTGCTGTTGCAATAACATTGATTGAACTAGGAATTAGTCTCGATGATGTTCTGACAGCATTAGACTTAGAGAAAGGCCTGGAGAAATTACAACAGGAATTGGGGGATTAAAGAATGGAGTTCCAATCCTGCGTAAAAATCATAAATGAATGGGACATCGTAGCTGCAAGGCAGCTCGGAAGAAATGTCGCTAAAGAGTTGGGGTTCGGTACTGTAGACCAGGCCAGAATCACAACGGCCATTAGCGAATTGGCCCGAAACATATACCTATATGCTGGACAAGGCAGTGTTAGCATAGAAAAGCTAAATATAAATGGGAAGTCAGGATTGAAAATCATTGCAGAAGACCAAGGGCCGGGAATTGAGGATATCCGCAGAGTCATGGAAGATGGATATACCACCTCAGGGGGGCTGGGGGCAGGCCTTCCTGGAGCCAAACGTTTAATGGATGACTTTGATATTGAATCGATACCGGGTGAAGGGACTAAGATTATCGCGACGAAATGGCTCCGTTAGGGGGGGACTATGGATATTAGGGAGAACATGGAGAAAAAGTATCATGAGGCGCTTTCTACTTATCTTAAAGACCAAAATGAGCAGGCACTCTATCAAGGGCAGAAGATTAGCCGCCTACATATCAAATACAATATATCTCCAGAAGAAATCATAAGTATGCATAAAAATAACTTAATGGAACTTTACCCGGAATTACCGGGAAAAGTATTGGATTCTTTCGATTTTCTGCTAGAAGTCATGATGGGCTACGGCATTGCATACCGTGAACATCAAAGCCTCAGACATCAACAGCAGGAATTGAAAACGGAAATCGAGATAGCGGCAAACGTTCAACATACTCTTTTGGAAACGGAAATACCTGATATCAAAGCTCTTGAAATTGGGGCGATCAGTGTTCCTGCGAGGCAGATGAACGGGGATTACTATCACTTCGTCCAGGATGAAAATGAGCGTATAGGTGTTGGGATAGCCGATGTCATAGGAAAAGGGATCCCTGCTGCGCTGTGCATGTCGATGATCAAATATGCGATGGACAGTCTTCCGGAGCATCGTCATGAACCGAAAAGTGTACTTGAGAGTTTGAACCGGGTTGTGGAGCATAATGTTGATCCAAGCATGTTCATAACCATGTTCTATGGTTTATATGATCCGCATGACAGGCAATTTTCCTATGCTTCAGCCGGACATGAACCTGGATTTTACTATGACGCAGCTACAGGTACTTTTAGCGATTTGGATGCAAAGGGCTTGTTGCTTGGCGTTGATAAAAAAACAAGGTATCGCCAATATGAAAAAACGGTGAATCGTGGCGACATGATCATTCTATTATCTGACGGAGTAACGGAGTGCCGCACGAATGATGGGTTCATAGAAAGGGAAACGCTTATTGGTTTGATTAAAAAAAATATGCATTTGCAAGCCCAGGAAATGGTGAATAATATATATAAACAATTGGAGAAAATGCAGAACTTCCAACTGAGGGATGATTTTACATTAATAATTTTAAAATCAAATGTTTAGCATTGTTACTGCTGGGTATAGATATAGGAATGAAGAGGATTTGAAGAGGTGGGTCAAGGATGAATATAACAGTAGATGTTAATGAATTGAATACTGAATTTAATGTAAAACTAAAAGGTGAAATCGATGCTTATACTGCGCCGAAACTAAGAGAATCACTATTTCCAATTTCAGAGCAGGAAAATGTTTCGATTACTATTGATTTAACTGAAGTTTCGTATATGGATAGTACGGGACTTGGGGTATTTGTCGGTGCTTTTAAAAGTGTTAGGGCACATAATGGCGAGTTCACGTTAGTTGGATTATCGGAAAGGTTACGACGTTTATTTGATATAACAGGTCTTGCAGATATCATTGATATAAAAAGTGGTACAGAGGGTGGGTTAGAATGAGTCAAGTATATGATTACATCGAAATGAAAATACCTGCAAAACCAGAATTCATCGGTGTCATTCGGTTAACGCTTTCTGGAATTGGAAGCCGGATGGGATTTGCGTATGATGAAATAGAGGATTTGAAAATCGCTACCAGTGAGGCTTGTACAAATGCGGTACAGCATGCATACAAGGATTCTGAAAAAGGTGAAGTGAAAGTAAGTTTCGGCCTTTATCCTGACCGTTTGGAGGTCATGGTTTCCGATAGTGGCAAGAGCTGTAATTTCGAGGAGGTTCGTCAAGGGCTAGGTCCATACGAAAATGGACAAAAAGTCGAACTTTTGAGAGAAGGAGGCTTGGGTCTTTACCTTATTGAAACTTTGATGGATGATGTAAAAATTCATCAGCATGATGGGGTTACTGTATTTATGACTAAGTTTTTAGAAGGAGAGCAGGTGGAGATGGATGCAAAAACAGTCTCAACCTAATCAGGCACAAAGAGAACAGGTAAATGAATGGATCAGAGCTTACCAGCAGAATCAAGATGAAGAAGCACAGAGTAATCTCGTCATCCATTATAAAAGTTTGGTTGAAACAATCTCCCGTAAGTATGCGAAAGGGAAATCATTTCAGGAGGATATCTCCCAAGTCGGCATGATTGGTCTATTAGGTGCCATTCGACGATATGATGAATCTTTCGGTAAGAGCTTTGAGGCATTTGCCGTCCCTACTATTATCGGGGAAATCAAAAGGTTCCTTCGTGACAAAACATGGAGTGTCCATGTGCCAAGGAGAATTAAGGAACTAGGTCCGAAAATCAGGGTGACTGTCGAGGAGTTAACGACAACTCTGCACCGTTCACCAAGAATAGATGAAATAGCCGATAGTATTGGCGTGACCGAGGAAGAAGTTTTAGAGGCGATGGAAATGGGAAAAAGCTATCAAGCTTTATCCGTGGATCATTCTATTGAGGCGGATTCTGATGGCGGCACTGTCACATTGCTTGATATATTCGGAAATGTCGATGAAGGTTTTGAAAAGGTCAATCAGCGACTTGTGCTTGAAAAGGTGCTTCATGTGCTGAGTGACCGTGAAAAGATGATCATTCAACATACTTATTTAGAGAATTTAAGCCAGAAAGAAGCTGGCGATAAGCTTGGGATTTCCCAAATGCATGTGTCAAGGCTCCAACGCCGCGCGATAAAGAAACTTCAAGAAGCCATTAATGCTGAAAACTCGGAGTTAATTCAGTGATCAAAGATATTCTAAGGGGAGAAAAAATAGAAGTCCTTGTCTCACAATCGTCTAAAAACGGGATGGTTTACTGTGGTGATGATTACTTTTTTCTTCATACGGAAGAATACTTTGTATGTGTCCTGGCAGATGGGCTAGGCAGCGGGAAAAATGCATACGATTCCTCCCATGCCGTCATCGAGGAAGTGAAACGTAATCATGAGTTGGATGTGGAAGCACTAATGGCAGTGTGCAATCAAGTTTTAGTCGATAAACGGGGGGCAGCCGTTTCCATTTTGAAAATCTTTTATGATAAGAATGAATTTGTATACAGTTCAGTGGGTAACATCCGCTTTTTCCTGTATAATCCAAACGACGATAAACTCGTTTACCCTTTACCTGTTACAGGGTATTTATCCGGCAGGAAACAAAAATACAGGACGCAAAGATACAAATATGAACCAAATGCTAAATTCATTCTTCATTCCGATGGTTTGGAACTTAAGGGAGCTAAGTCTTTTTTAAAAAGGCTGGTCCCTATCGATAAGAACGCCCAATGCATATTAAAAAGCAGTCCATTAACTGCAGATGATACAACTTTCATTTTAGGAAGCTTACTTTCGCCATAATTCGGAAGTGAGCTTTTTTGTATGGAATTCGCAACTTCATCGCTCATTTGCTAGACTATATATATTAGAGCAAAAGGTTGGAGGTATACAAAATGATCGTTGTAGAAGATACATTAAAAGAATTAATAAAACAAATATCCAATGAGCTGACTTTGAAAAATCATCAAGTTCAAAACGTCATACAGATGCTGCAAGAGGGGAATACTGTCCCTTTTATTGCACGGTATAGAAAAGAAATGACGGGTTCACTTGATGAAGTGCAGATTCGTTCCATTATGGAAAGATGGAACTATCTAGAAAACCTTGGCCAGAGGAAAGCGGAAGTTACTCGTTCAATTGGTGAACAGGGGAAATTGACGGAAGAATTAACAAAACAAATCGAAAAGGCAACAAAACTGCAGGAAGTCGAGGATTTATACAGGCCATTCAAACAAAAAAGGAGAACGAAAGCGACAGTTGCTAAAGAAAAGGGGCTTGAACCACTGGCTAATTGGCTTTTGGAATGCCAAATGCATCCTCGAGTCAGCGAAAAGGCAGCCGAATTCATATCGGCAGAAAAAGAAGTTCCTTCTATTGAAGAGGCTATTGCAGGTGCGCAGGATATCATAGCTGAACATATTTCCGATGATGCAGAATTAAGGAAGTGGATAAGGGCCGAAATTTTCAAAGCTGGAAAAGTGATTTCAACTGTGAAAAATGAAGAGAAGGACGGGAAAAAAATCTTCGAAATGTACTATGAGTATGAGGAGCCGGTTCAAAGAATCGTACCTCATCGGGTGTTGGCGCTGAACAGAGGTGAAAAGGAAGAGGTTTTGCGAATCTCCATTCAGCCCCGGTCTGAAGTCATCGTTGGTCATCTGGAACGTAAAATCATTAAAAATAACAAATCTGAAGCCCAAGTTGTTCTTAAATCTGCGATAGAGGATGGACTTAAGCGTTTGATCATGCCTTCTGTAGAGCGGGAAATCAGAAAAGAGCTGACGGAAAAAGCTGAGGATCAAGCTATCCACATTTTCTCTGAAAACCTCCGGAACCTGCTCTTGCAGCCTCCGCTTAAAGGAAAAGTGGTCCTCGCCTTAGATCCGGCATATAGGACTGGCTGTAAGCTCGCTGTCATTGATGAAACCGGAAAGGTACTTGATATCAGTGTAATCTATCCGCATCCTCCTGCTGCGAAACTTCATGCTGCCCGTGAAAAAACGATCGATATACTTCAGCGGTTCTCGGTTGAGATCGTGGCAATCGGCAATGGAACGGCATCACGTGAATCAGAGCAATTCATTGCAGATATTTTGAAAGAAGTGAAAGGGAACATTTCATATATCATTGTTAATGAAGCGGGAGCCAGTGTGTATTCAGCTTCAGATATAGCACGTGAAGAGTTTCCGGATCTTCAAGTTGAACAGAGAAGCGCAGTTTCGATAGGAAGAAGGCTTCAAGATCCTCTTGCTGAACTTGTTAAAATTGATCCGCAATCTGTGGGGGTAGGCCAGTATCAACATGATGTGTCTCAGAAAAAGTTAACGGAATCCCTCACCTTTGTAGTGGAAACAGCTGTTAACCAGGTGGGTGTTAATGTCAATACGGCTTCATCGTCTCTCTTACAATATGTAGCTGGTTTATCAAAATCGGTTGCTCAAAATATCGTGAAGAAAAGGGAAGTGGAAGGGAAATTTCAAAGCAGGAAGGAATTAAAGAAGATTCCCCGGCTTGGTGCCAAAACATATGAACAATGTATAGGATTCTTACGTATCATTAATGGAGATGAACCTTTAGATCAAACCGCGATACATCCTGAGAACTACAGTGCCGTGAATAAATTATTGAAGAAAATGGGATTCACATCTGAGGATTTAGGCAGTGATGCACTGAATGAAGAGTTAGGTAAGCTAAATCCTGCTGATTTGGTCAATGAATTGGAAATTGGGGAAATTACGATCAAAGATATCATCGATGATTTGATGAAACCGGGAAGAGATCCTCGGGATGAGTTATCAAAACCGCTGCTTAAGCAGGATGTACTAAAAATGGAGGATCTGCAAACTGGGATGGAGTTACAAGGTACAGTGAGGAATGTTGTGGATTTTGGTGCGTTTGTGGACATCGGTGTTAAACAGGATGGACTGGTGCATATTTCTAAACTGAGCAACCGGTTTGTAAAGCACCCATTGGATGTAGTTGCCGTTGGGGATGTTGTCACAGTCTGGGTCGAACTAGTTGACTCCCAAAAGCAAAGGGTATCTTTAACGATGCTCGAGCCAAAGGATCAAAACTAGCCTAAGGTAAGCTCCTTCTATATTAGAAGGGGTTTTTTTGAAATGATGTATTTATATTTGGAACAATGTCGAATCTATAATCTGAGACTTTCTTTCTTTTGATAAAAAAACCAACATTGATTCAACATCTTCACTTGATAATAATCCTTTTCATAAAAGGCTTTGCGGATTTGATTCTGGAACCAATTAGGCATAGCTTTTCCTCCCTTAGTTTCCTATTGTATTATTAGTCTATGTTATAATGGGTTGTCATGTTACCAAGGAAAGGGAGGGGGAAATGGATAATCGTCAATTGCAAAAACTAGTGGAAGAAATTTCGTTGAAAGACTTTAAAAAGGCCTTTAGACACCAAGCGAGTTTTAATCCGCGTCTCCGGACAACAGGAGGACGATACTTGCTCCGTTCACACAATATAGAAATAAATAAGAAGTATCTTGATGAACGCGGTGTGGAAGAATTGATTGGAATCATTAAGCATGAATTGTGCCATTACCATCTGCACATCGAGAAGAAGGGGTACCAGCATCGTGATGCGGATTTTAAGCATTTACTCAAAAAAGTGGGGGCACCGAGATTTTGCGAGCCGCTGCCATCTAACCAATTAAAGAAAAAGATGAATACAATTCAATATAAATGTGAAGACTGTCAGCAGGTATATATAAGAAAAAAACGAATCGACACTACCCGTTTCGTTTGTGGTAAATGTCGTGGAACATTGATTTACCAAGGGTTTAAGGAGCAAAAAACAAAAAAATAAAAAAACACAAAAGAACTCTTGACTTTAGGTTGCAACCTCTTTATAATCATAAGAGTCGACAAGATAACAACTTGTCCTTAACGACAAACACTAAGGTCCTTGAGCGTGAAAAAGGAACCCAATTTTCATTATTCCGCAGTAGCTCAGTGGTAGAGCATTCGGCTGTTAACCGAACGGTCGTAGGTTCGAGTCCTACCTGCGGAGCCATTTTTTTTGGGGAAGTACTCAAGAGGCTGAAGAGGCGCCCCTGCTAAGGGTGTAGGTCGCGTAAGCGGCGCGAGGGTTCAAATCCCTCCTTCTCCGCCAGTTACATATTTTTATATCAAGGCCCATTGGTCAAGCGGTTAAGACACCGCCCTTTCACGGCGGTAACACGGGTTCGAATCCCGTATGGGTCACTTTATTATACACAATCAAAATACTGGTCCCGTGGTGTAGCGGTTAACATGCCTGCCTGTCACGCAGGAGATCGCGGGTTCGATTCCCGTCGGGACCGCCATTTTTTCTTAAAAAAAACTTGCCAAATAAATATTATCGTGATATAATATTATCCTGGCTGTTAATTAGTGTTTGATTATTGGGCTATAGCCAAGCGGTAAGGCAACGGATTTTGATTCCGTCATGCGAAGGTTCGATCCCTTCTAGCCCAGCCATTTTTATTTAGAGCCATTAGCTCAGTTGGTAGAGCATCTGACTTTTAATCAGAGGGTCGAAGGTTCGAATCCTTCATGGCTCACCATTTATTTTCGCGGGTGTGGCGGAATTGGCAGACGCACCAGACTTAGGATCTGGCGCCGCAAGGCGTGGGGGTTCAAGTCCCTTCACCCGCACTGATATTTTTCTTCTTGACATCAAGTTGAAAAGGTGTTAAACTTACAAAGTCGCTTTCGCGGTCGTGGCGGAATGGCAGACGCGCTAGGTTGAGGGCCTAGTGGGGGAAACCCCGTGGAGGTTCGACTCCTCTCGGCCGCACCAATAACATCATAGAAATTAGCGCCCGTAGCTCAATTGGATAGAGCATCTGACTACGAATCAGAAGGTTGTAGGTTCGACTCCCGCCGGGCGCACCATATTTTACGGGAAGTAGCTCAGCTTGGTAGAGCACTTGGTTTGGGACCAAGGGGTCGCAGGTTCGAATCCTGTCTTCCCGACCATTCTTTCTTTCTGAAAATACTTTAAAATTAAATGCGGGTGTAGTTTAGTGGTAAAACCTCAGCCTTCCAAGCTGATGATGAGAGTTCGATTCTCTTCACCCGCTCCATT
>NZ_JAPTGA010000025.1:0-37706 GCF_026891895.1 Peribacillus sp. AS_2 | reverse complement strand
ATCAAATTATTTTTGGTTTTTACGTTCTGAAGAGACTTCAAGAAAAGCTTGGGCGAAACGGAAAAGCTTTTGTGCTTGCGGATCTTTCAACATTTTTAACAGACCAAAAAGACCGATCACATCATTATTCGCTTCTGCACGATCCTTAGCTTCGATGGCATTTGCCGCAAGCCCTTTCACTGAATGGACTACAGGTGTCGCGATCTCCGAAATGGCGCTGACCGTATCATTTTTCAACACATCATCAGTCGCAACCGATTGAGCGAAATCATAAGACTTTGTTAAAATATTCACTAACTCAGTCAGTTTTGGTAACTGCTCGACTAAAGTGTTCAATGATTCCTGAACCTCAGGCTTTAAAAGTTGATCTAAGATATCCAATTGCTCTTGGTTTGCAGAAATATTAAGTGTTTCATGTTCAGGTTTTGAGATTACATCTACCATATCTAATTCCCCTTTAAACTTAATTATTTTGATTTATGTTTTTTCCGCCGATACTACTAATCATACGACTCTAATCTCTTAATTTCAAATATTTCTTTTGTGATACGAATATAATTTTATCGTAATAATTAAGAGTTATTTGGTGGTTTTTTTGATTTATCTTAATATTCCAAAAGAGTATTAAGATTATTCTGGTTATAATACCTTAAATAAAGAGGGGATTAGAGGCATTCTACCTTGTCATTTCCTAGTAATAATAAATCTATAGCAGACACCTTTTTGTTTTGCTATAATGTCCATAATCTTTGACGGAATGGGATTCGAGAATATTTTATCTGATTTAGGGTACATACTATTATCGGAATTGGAGTTGATGCCCTTGGTAGAACGCAGGATGTTAAAGGTACGTGGTGAGATTATCGAAATATCCTCTAGGTATAATGAAAAATATAGTAAATGGAATTGTACAGCTAAAGTTCCTAATAGTTCCATCATTGCTTATTGTCGTGACAAGAATAAGCTTCGTGCTGAAACAGTTTCTATGAGCAGGTTATTAATTACGTATGAAGACTATAAAATTGTTTGATAAATAGAGAAAAGGCGCCCAATCTTGAAGACGAAGTTGGCGCCTTTTTTATAGAATAATATTTTATCTGCGAAATCGGGAATATATCTTCGAAAATGGAGATATATCATCGAAAACTTCTGAATTATCTGTGAAAGTATACAATTTACCGATTTTTCGACAAAACTTCGATTAAAAAAAGCTACTTTCTTAGTGAAAAGCAACGAAATTGTCAAAAAATATATCAGAAAATACTGATAAGGATAGTAAAATTATGTTAATATATTCAAAAAAAGTATTATTTTCTAAAGTAATAATGAATAATTTATATTTAAAGGATCTCCATTAAGAAAAGGTATTTCTAAACAGCAATTAGTTCAATTGATTTTACTACAATAAAATGAAATGGAGTCGATACAATGGTGAGTATAACTGGATATGGGAAAGCGAGAGAAGAAGCAGTGAATAATTTTCAGGAGTTTGTGGGTTTTGAAATTCCTGAAGATTATAAACAATTTCTCCTTAAGCATAATGGCGGCACAACTACGGTTCAAAACTGTAAGTTTTATGTAGATGGATTAGACACACTTGTATGCTTACAAGCACTTTATGGATTAGAGCTTCTAGATAAAGAACTGGATTTACAGAAATGGCATGAAGAAAACAGAGAAGACTTACATAAGAATTGCATTATAATAGGTAATGATACATGTGCAGGTAAAATTTTGCTGATAAATAATGAAGAAGAAAAGGGAGTTTACTTCTGGGATCAAGGTTGGTATTCGGATCCATCAAGCCAGGATGAAAACATTTATAAAGTTGCATCGAGTTTTCAATCCTTCATTGAGGGCTTGAAAGTCCCGGAGGAAATCTAATTTTATTGTAATCCCCTTGATTGGCTCATGCCATTCAAGGTTTTTTATTGTCAGGTTAATGAGGAGATAAAAATGTATAAAATATTATTGGTTGAAGACGATCTCAAAATAGCTGGAATCTTGGTCAATTATTTAAAAAGGTACGGGTATGAGGTTTTTGAAGTGAAGCAACTGGACCAAGTTTTTGCAGAGTTCCAAGATACAAAGCCAGATTTGGTTTTATTGGATATTAATCTGCCCTATTATGATGGGTTCCATTGGTGCCGGCTAATAAGGACGGTTTCGAAGGTTCCTGTCATATTCATCTCTGCAAGGACAGATGAAATGAACCAAGTCATGGCCATTGAATATGGGGGAGATGACTATTTAACAAAACCGTTTCATTTGGAAGTGGTATTAGCGAAAATAAAGAGTGTCCTGCGTAGGGTGTATGGTGAATATGCGGATATATCTTCATTCCACCAGCAAGTAAAGGAAATGGATGGATTAACGCTTTATACGGAAAAAGCGATGATCGAATATCAAGACAATCAGGTAGCGTTGACTCAAAATGAGTTGAAATTATTGAGTTGTTTACTACGACAGTATGACACCATCGTCTCGCGTGAAGAGTTACTTGAAGCATTATGGAATGATGATTCATTTGTTGATGACAATACATTGACCGTCAATGTCACAAGGGTACGGAGAAAACTTGAGGATATTGGCATCAAGCATGCCATAACAACTAGCAGGGGAAAAGGATACCGACTAAAAATAGTGCAAGGTGAAGAAAAGTGAAGCTGAAATCCTTTATTAAAGACCGTCTTTATTTTATTTTTTATACCGTTCTATTGGTAAGCCTGCTTATTATTGCTTATACATTATCCGTTCTGGAAGCGGGGAATCACATATCGATTTCAAATATCATCTATTTAATTATTCTCGCGTTGTTTTTGATGCTTCTATTTTTAGCGGCCGATTACATAAGGCATTACCGTTTTCTTAATCAATTAGCAAGAATGAAGCAAGAAACGAGCTTGTCATTTGAATATGTCGAAGCCTTTAGGGAACCTTTGACAAATGAACAAAAGTTGTGGATGGAACTTTTTCAACAAATGAACAAGGTAACCATTGGTCAATTACAAGAACAAATCAAACAGAAGGAGCAATATGAGCTGTTGATTCATCAATGGGTTCATCAAATGAAGACACCTGTTTCAGTCATTTCCTTACTGATTCAAGAAGGCAAAAGGACATTTTCGAATGAGCCGATGAAGGATTATCTTAAAGAGATAGAAGAAGAAAATGATCGATTTCGCAGAGGGCTGGAAATTATATTGCACGGGGCAAGGCTGCAGCGTTTTTCAGAGGATGTAAAATCGGAGCGGGTTGACTTAATTAATCTAGTCAAGCAAGTGATTAACGAGGAAAAAAAACAGTTCATCAAACGGTTCATATATCCCAGGCTTGAAACGGAGCTTGAGAATGTATATGTGCATTCGGATCGTAAGTGGCTCCACTTCGCCATTAGTCAGGTGGTCTTTAATGCACTGAAGTATTCAAGGCAGGAAGAGCATGACAGCATAACGTTCAATATCATTGAAAAAGAGTCGGAGATTTTCCTTAGGATAACAGATCAGGGAATTGGAATCGTCCCACATGATGTAAAACGGGTGTTTGATCCATTCTTTACTGGTGAGAACGGGCGAGTCAAACAAGAGTCAACCGGTATGGGACTATATCTTGTGAAGGAAATCGTTAATAGACTTGGGCATGTCGTTACCATCCAATCGACTGTATCCGAAGGGACTACTGTGGAGTTTCTCTTTAAGACAAATATCTTACATGAAAGGTGACAGAATTGTAAGGGTGCTAAACGATTATGTAATAAACTTCGATGGGAGCCTCCCGCTTTATTCATTATACTTACGGTAAGAAAGGGAGGTATTTTCGGATGTCGATTTTAAAAGCAGAACAACTATCCAAAACTTATTTTCAAAAACAGGGGAATTTATTTCATAAGGCGTTACATAATTTCACCATGAATGTACAGAAAGGGGAATTTGTCGGAGTGATGGGTCCATCCGGCAGCGGGAAAACCACCCTGCTTAACTTAATGGCCACGATTGATAAGCCAACCACAGGTAAAGTCATTCTAAATGATCAAAATCCTAATGAATTAAACAATCAGGACCTGGCATTGTTTCGCAGGAGGGAAATTGGATTTGTTTTTCAAGACTTCAACCTTCTTGATACACTTACCGTTCGTGAAAATATCCTCCTTCCTCTAGCGTTAGATCGTTATAAACTGAAGGAAATGGAAAATAGGGTGAATCAGTTGGCGAGCCTTCTTGGTATAGAAGGGATTTTAGAAAAGCGGACTTATGAAATTTCCGGAGGTCAGCAGCAACGAACGGCTTGTGCAAGAGCGATGATTCATGAGCCTTCCATTATTTTAGCGGATGAACCTACTGGTAATTTGGATTCCAAATCTGCCAAGCAGGTAATGGATACCCTCACGACACTTCAGGAGAAAAAGGGAGCAACCATCCTTATGGTCACTCATGACCCGACTGCCGCCAGCTTCTGTGACCGGATTCTATTCATAAAGGATGGCAGGTTCTTTTCAGAGGTGCACAGCGGAGGGGAAAGACAGAGTTTCCATCAAAGGATTTTAGATACGTTAAGCGTTTTGGGAGGAGTCTATCATGAACATCCGACTTCTCGCTAAGAGAAATATCCAAGGAAATGCACAACGTTATCTAGCTTATTTTTTCAGTATTGTCCTATCCGTCTCAATCTTTTTTATTTACGCATCATTTATCTTTCATCCTGATGTGGTCCATGCGGATATCCCGGGGGGAAAGCTAATTAGCAGGGGACTCATTGCAGCAGAAATAGTGATCATCATATTTTCGGTTTTCTTTATCGCTTATTCGAATGCAGCATTTATACAGCCGCGAAAAAAAGAGTTTGGGCTGCTGACACTGCTTGGAATGTCCAAATCCCAACTTAGAAAACTAATTTACCTGGAGCAAACGATGGTTTCCCTCATATCTATCCTGATTGGAGTTGGCTTAGGGTTTTTGTTCTCAAAGTTATTCTTAATGGCAATTTCTTGGTTATTGGCTGTAGAGCAACCAATATCGTTTGTCTTTGTCCCTGAGGCCTTTATTTATACCATTGTTGGTTTCATTTTGCTATTTCAGCTATTATCGCTCTTTTCATTGTTCCACATAGGAAATGCGGAGGTAGTCGATTTACTCAAAGATAAACAAAAACCCAAAAAGACTCCCTTCGTTTCAAAGTGGTTAATTGCACTATCAGCAGTTTGCTTAAGCATTTCTTATTATTTGGCATGTACGCTGTCGTTAAACAATTCTTATATTCGAGTATTGCCCATAGTAATCTTCGTACTGATCGGCACCTATTTTTTATTCAGCCAAAGCATTGTTGCTCTATGCAGAAGGCTTTACCTGAAGAAGAAAAGCTTATATGGCGGAACGAATTTAATTACTCAAACAAACCTGATCTTCAATATTAAGGACTATTCCAGGTTATTCTTTTTGACCTCGATCATTACAGCCGTGATTTTGACAGCTGCAGGAACACTTTTCATGTTCAGTGCAGATTTAAAAAAGCAAGGGATGGATAACATTCCGCAATCAATTGGATGGGTTGAAAATGACGCTTCCATTTATTCAGTTATTGAACCATCCGCAGTGGAGAAAATATTAAAGGAAGATGGATTCAAGATTCTTTACGAAGTAAATATGACTGGAGTGCCCATCACCCACATGTTACCCCATATGAGAACGGGAGAACCCAATGAAAATAGGTCATTATTAATCTCGGAAAGTGATTATAATAATGCGGCTGCATTGCGAAAAATTGAACCAGCAAAGTTATCAGGAAAAGAAGCGTTATATATTTTTCCTTATGGGGGACTGGACTATCAATTCGTCCACAAGGGAGAACAAAAGGAGCTGCACTTTGGCAATGGAACCATTCAGGTAACAATGGTTGGTCAGCGAAATCAATCGATAGTCGCACCCATAAAAGCAGCAACGACTTTGATGGTGGTCGATGATCAGCTGTATCATGAAATCACAGCTGATGTGCCTTTAAAAGAGAAGGCAAGAGTACGAGGGTATGAAATTAAAGACTGGGAAGAATCAATGGAAACAGCTGCTAAAATCGAAAAAATGTCTAATAATCCTGACCATAATCAAATGCAAACAAGAGCTCCGATTTATCAAGAAATGAAACAGGGAAGCATATTGATTCTTTTTATCGGCTTGTTTGTCAGTCTATTATTCTTTATCGTCCAAGGGAGCATGATGTATCTGCGAGTTTTTACGAATTTAGAAGATAAAAAAATTCAAATCCATGCCCTTCATCGATTGGGGTTGACAAAAAAAGAAATACGGCAAATTTTAAGCGCCGAAATACGCATCCTCTTTTTCGCTCCGTTTCTGATAGGGGTGATTCATGCCATAGTCGCCTACGTGGCACTAAGCAATTTATTGGAATCGAATTTGTTTGCCTACTCGGCCATGGTCATCGCAACGTATTTTCTTTTTCAACTGCTGTACTATCAAGTAACTAAAAAGATGTATGAGCGGGCAGTCATCAATTCTATTAAATAGAAGCTATCATATGTAAATGGAATCTGGGGTTCAGTCCCTGATTCCGTTTTTTTATTCAGGAGTCCTCTCATTGAAACGGCATTTTCATAGATGAAAAATTAGTCAATATGCACTATTGAAAGAGGAGTGATCCACTATTTTGCACGAATATATGAAATATGGTGTGATTTTACAGATTGATCCTTTACAATATTGTAATATTTTCATATAAAGGGTAAAATTATTTATTTGAAGCGAGAATATTGAACCCCGCATCATTTCTTTTTACCATTTTCACATACATAATTATATAAAAATAATTACTTTATGGGGATAAAATGATTTATTGGAAATTATTAATAATAGACGTGGTTTATATTAAAACATAAAAGGTCATATGATCAAAAAAATAGTGGGTGATCTGTAAATTACTTGATTTATTATAGTATTATATGCCTGGGGTTATAGAGAATATTAGATGTTTCCCTATTTCTTTATCCCTTAATATAGTAAACTCAGAATAGGTTCGTTAACTTTTAGCTGCTAGAGATGAGGTAAGTTTAATCCTATGAAAAATAAAAAGTTAAGGGCACTTCTTTATTTGACCATACTTTTATTGATTGTTTTCATTCTTCTAAATATGTTTTCAACATATTTAAGCATTAAAAATTCTGTGCAAAAATCCGTTGCCAATCAAAACTTGGTAGCTGCCAGATCTATATCCGACTCGATGGATATGGAGGCTTATCAGCGATTTCTCAATAACCAAGTAAAGAGCCGGGATTATTTGGATATAAAAACTTACTTAGAGGATGCCCGTGAAAAAATAGGAGCATTATATGTTTATACCATCCTGATTGATAATCCCACAGTATCCAAGTGCATGATTACTGGGTTTTCTAAAGATCATAAAGGGGATTTTCCTATCGGTGGTGCATGTACTGTTCCGCCGGAGCAGGTCAAACAGGGGTATGAAGGCAAAAGCTTCATTACCGGGATTCTAGAAGATCCGGAATATGGTGAGTATTTGACTGTGGGTGTGCCAATGAAAAATCAAGATGGCGACATTATTGGTTTTTTGGGCATTGATGTGAGCGCGGAAGATATTAATGCCATTAACGGCAAGGTATTGAAAAGCAGCATTGCCATTCTTGTTTATAATGGTGGATTTGTCATCATGCTGCTGGTTACCTTTTTTGTCATTCAAAAATGGTATCAAAAGGAACTGACACGTGAAGTGGGGGATACGGAAGATACGTATCAATCGGAATTTCAATCTCTATTTGCTTCAGTCCGCTCATTAAGGCATGATTTTTCCAATCATATTCAGGTGATACATGGACTGCTTAAATTAGAAGAGAACGCAAAAGCACTCGAATACTTAACAGGGCTTTCAAAAGAAGTGCATTCAATTGAATCGATGAAATTGGATGTGATTCATCCGGGCTTGTCTGTCCTGTTGGAGACCAAAAGGCTCTCGGCCCAGAATTATAATATCGATATCGAAATTGATGTTTCACCCAAATCCTTCAATCGGATCAAAACAATCGATTTGATAAAATTATTATCAAATGTTATCGACAATGCTATTGAGGCAACAATTGAATTGCCAGAGCAAGAACGCCGAATGAATATTGCCTGCAAAGCTGATGATGAAAAGTATTCGTTTATGGTCACGAACACCGGACCAATGATTTCGGAATTAGATCTGGAGAATATATTCGCCAGCGGTTTTTCAACCAAAAAGGCACAAAAGGGCAAAATTCGCGGACAAGGCTTGTTCATCGTCAAAGACTTAGTGAACAGATATGATGGAGAGATTCATGTACAATCCTCTGAAAATGAAACGACCGTTACGATGATCATTCCCGTAAATGGAAAAATGGGCTGAATTGATCCAAAGGAAACACATTTGATAAGAAGGTATGACCCTGAAAGGGATCATACCTTTTTTATATAAAGATGATGATTATTGCAGGTGAAAAATTGAATAAAAGTGCCTCAATTGGACATAATGGGTAGATGTTTAGCTGCTCTCAACGAGATTATGATAAGATAGGGAAAAAATCATTTAAGGCAGTGAGATTGTGAAACAACAAAAAGGAAAACTTCTCGTTATCATTGGACCGACTGCTGTTGGGAAGACAAAGATGAGCATTGAGATGGCAAAGTTATTTAATGGTGAAATTATTAGCGGAGACTCCATGCAGGTTTATAAGGGGATGGATATTGGTACTGCAAAAATCAAGAGGGAAGAAACAGAAGGAATCCCTCATTATTTACTTGATATTAAAGAACCGGATGAACCATTTAGTGCGGCAGAGTTCCAGGAGCGAGCCAATGCTTGTATCGAGGATATCCAAAGCAGAGGTAAACTTCCCATTATCGTCGGCGGAACAGGATTATACATACAATCAGTCATCTATGATTATCAATTTTCGGAGGCGCCATCCGACCCTGCTTATAGGGAGGGACTTGAAAAACAGGTAAGGGAGTCAGGAATCGATCCTGTTTTTGAACAATTACGCAGCATTGACCCGGAAAGCGCGAATCGGATTCATCCTAATAATGTAAGAAGGGTGATCAGGGCACTTGAGATTTATCATTGTACTGGTAAAACGATGAGTGAGCAGCTGAATGAACAGCCTACAGAATTCAAATATGATACGTGCATCATTGGATTGACAATGGAACGTGAAAAGTTATATCAACGCATCGATCAACGTGTTGATGTTATGGTAGAAGAAGGGCTGATTCAAGAGGTGGAGTCATTTCATGAAAAAGGTTTGAGGGATTGCCAATCGATCCAGGCTATAGGCTATAAAGAAATCTATGATTATTTTGATGGAAGGGCTTCATTGGATGAAGCCGTTGAGACATTAAAGCAAAACTCCCGTCGATACGCAAAAAGGCAATTGACCTGGTTCCGGAATAAAATGGATGTAATTTGGTTTGATATGACCGATCTCGAGGGTTTTCCAAAAAAAATACATGAAATATCTGGATTTATAGCAGGAAAGCTTTTCGGTGAAGGCGAATACATAAATTTAGAGAGAAAAGAGGAGGACTAATACATGAAACAATCAGTAAATATTCAAGATCAGTTTCTTAATCAATTACGTAAAGATGGTACGTATGTGACGGTATTTTTATTAAACGGGTTCCAGATTAGAGGACAAGTGAAAGGGTTCGATAATTTTACCGTTTTATTTGAATCGGAGGGCAAGCAGCAATTAGTCTATAAACATGCGATTTCTACATTTGCTCCACAACGTAATGTTCAGATCGATTACGAAGTGAAGGAATAATCATATATATGAATGTAAAAAACAGGTTTAGCTTATAGCGACCTGTTTTTTTTTGCATGCGCTTCTCTGTCCTTTTTCAAAGAATCGATAATTTTACGTACCTTATTTGAATATATATCAAGGGACGGATTATTTTCCGGGAAACCGCAGGAAATGACATTACCCCTAATATATTGGTGAATGGGAATGGGATTTGTCGTAATAAATCCTCCAATGAAAAAATCCTGTCAGAATAAGTCGCTTTTCAAGAAGGGAATGGGGCTTAATCACGAAAGGAATAAACGGATTTTCCGATGGGATAATTTTGGCTATGCAGCATTTGCCATGCCATCATAAAAAATTGTGGTGTTAGAGTCAGGGTCCAAGATGGAGAGGTGAATGAAATGGAACAACCGATCCGTATGAAAAATAACGGGCAAATCAATATTGTGTTTAATGCGGAAAACAGAAAAGCGCTACAAAAAGATCTGCCGATAAAAGAAATTTTGGTGCAGGAAATCCCCCACCAGCATGTTGCATTGAAAGAGATTGAAGATGAACTGAAATCGCTGGTTGGAATGGAAGAAATGAAACGGATGATAAAAGAGATATATGCCTGGATTTACATCAATAAACAACGTGAGGCAAAGGGGCTGAAGACTGGCCGGCAAGCGCTGCATATGATGTTTAAAGGGAATCCGGGAACAGGGAAAACAACGGTAGCACGTTTAATCGGGAAGTTGTTTCAAAAAATGAATGTACTTTCGAAAGGGCATTTAATTGAAGCGGAGAGGGCAGATTTAGTCGGGGAATACATTGGCCATACTGCCCAAAAAACCAGGGATTTGATTAAGAAGGCCATTGGCGGAATCTTATTTATTGATGAAGCCTATTCCTTGGGAAGAGGCGGCGAAAAGGATTTTGGAAAAGAAGCCATAGATACCCTTGTCAAGCATATGGAGGATCGGCAGCATGAATTCATTTTGATCCTTGCTGGATATTCGAGGGAAATGGAATATTTCCTAAGTCTTAATCCTGGCCTTCATTCGAGGTTCCCGCTTGTTATTGATTTTCCGGATTATACGATTGAACAGTTAATGGAAATAGCCGATCGGATGCTGCAGGAAAAGGAGTATCTTATGAATCGGGATGCCGAAAGGAAATTAAGGGAACATTTAATCATATTACGTTCTTTCCGGGGACCTATTTCATTCTCTAACGGTCGTTATATCCGAAATATAATAGAAAAGTCAATTAGGGCGCAGGCGATGCGGCTTTTACTGGAAGATTCATTTGAAAAATCCGATTTATTGACGCTTACCAGCCAAGATTTGATTTTCGAGGATGAAGAGAAAGAATGACAGGGAAAAGCCCACCAGGATGGCGGGCTTTTCAAATTTATGTTTTAGGCACCCATTTTTTATTAGGAAGATGCCAATTATTGGTGTAAGAAAGGACTCGCAATATCGTGATGACGGCAAAGAGCGAATAAAGCTGCCATGATTGGGATAATACACCACTGCCTAAAGCCAAGCCTGCAATGATGGCCCATACTGCGTAGATTTCTTTTCTGAAGACCAATGGCTTTCTTCCGGCCAGCACGTCACGGAGTATCCCGCCGCCGCATCCGGTTAATGCAGCTGATACTATGATGGCGCTTATTGGATGATTAAGTTCCACGGCATACATCGCCCCTTGGATGGCAAAGGCTGAGAGGCCAATGGCATCACTGAGATTTCCCCATCTGTCCCAGTGCTTTGATAGGTTTGTAGGAAAAACAAAAACGATGGTGATGGATACTAAAGCGATGACAAAATAGAAACTTTGATCCCATAAAGCTGAAACGGGGACGCCGATCAACAGATTGCGGATTGCCCCGCCGCCAAAGGCGGTTACGATTCCTAAAATATAAACTCCTAAAATATCATACTCTTCTTCCATGGCGATGATGGTTCCGCTTATAGCGAATGCAATCGTACCTATGAAGCTTAATACTTCCCATGTCATATGAATGTCCCTCTATGTCTTTTCGATTTTGATGGTAAAGCCAAATTTGATTTTAGCACGGTATCGTAATTTTTAAAACGGTTAAAAGCTTCGTTTTGAGGAAATTTTTATATATTCAATTTTTTTGTTATGATTAAGTTAAATTTACCAGAAGGTGGTGCGTGTGATTTGGAAGAAGCAATAAAGGAAACGGCTGTCTTGATTGGGTGTCAAACAACTGAGACAAGTGAACATTTTGAGTATTCACTCGATGAACTGTCTTCTTTGGCGAAGACGGCGAATGCTGAGGTTTTAATGACCATCTCCCAGAAAAGGGAAAGCGTCGATCCGGCTACATATATAGGAAAAGGAAAAGTGGAAGAACTCCGGAATCTGGAAGAGGAGCTGGAGCCGGATTTATTTATCTTTAATGATGAATTATCCCCGAGCCAGATTCGGAACCTTTCGAAACAATTGGAGGCAAGGGTCATAGACCGGACACAGCTAATATTGGATATATTTGCTCAGCGGGCTCGATCCAGGGAAGGGAAGCTGCAGGTTGAACTTGCTCAGCTCCAATATTTATTGCCGCGTTTGGTTGGTCAGGGGACGGCAATGTCCAGGCTAGGAGGCGGAATCGGCACAAGGGGACCAGGGGAGACGAAGCTGGAAAGCGACCGCCGCCACATCCGTGGAAAAATAGATGAAATCAAGCAGCAATTAAGTGGAATAGTGAAGCATCGTGAACGCTATCGTGATAGAAGGAAACGTAATAAGACCTTTCAAATAGCACTAGTGGGATACACGAATGCAGGTAAATCAACGCTGTTCAACCGTTTGACGGAGGCGGATTCATATGAAGAGAACCAATTATTCGCTACGCTGGATCCCATGACACGAAAGGCGATTCTTCCTAGCGGATTTACTGTGCTTCTGACGGATACGGTTGGATTCATACAAGATTTGCCGACATCTTTAATTGCCGCATTCCGCTCTACCTTGGAAGAGGTGAAAGAAGCGGATCTGTTGTTACATGTGGTCGATTCCTCAAGTACCGATTACTTTAATCATCAGAAAACAGTGCAGGATTTGCTAAATGACTTAGATGTCCCTTCCATTCCACAGCTAACGTTGTATAATAAGAAAGATAAGGTTCACGCTGATTTTGTGAGATCAGCCAGTCGTGCTTCATTAATGATCAGTGCCTATGAACAATCGGATCTGAATGAAATCATGGAAGAAATTGAAAAGTACGTGATTGAAGAAATGATCCCGTATCATGTTTTCCTGCCATCGAGTGAGGGTAAACTATTATCACAGCTGAAAAATGAAACCATATTGCGCACTCTCTCCTTTAATGAAGAATCGGAAAGATATGAATGCAAAGGTTTTTGTCTAGCTGATCATCCAATAACCGGGCAGCTGGAGAAATATTCATTATAAAGGGGAATTTTGATGTATCAGCAGTTAACAAATGGAGAAGTGTTGAAAAACATTGCCCAGGAAGTGGAAGCAATGATTTCTCCATTACATAAGCAAGTGGACGAACGAATCGAAGAAAATCAATTTCGCGTATTACAAAGTTATCAAGCACATAAAGTGAGTGATTCCCACTTCATCCCGACTACTGGGTATGGATACGATGATATGGGCCGCGATACGCTGGAATTGATATACGCAGATGTTTTTGGAGCGGAAGCTGGATTGGTGCGCCCCCAAATTATATCAGGCACACACGCCATCTCCACCGCTCTTTTTGGCATTTTGCGCCCAGGGGATGAATTGTTATACATAACAGGAAAGCCGTATGATACTTTGGAAGAAATCGTCGGTATCCGGGGGACGGGTATTGGATCTTTACGTGATTTTCAGATCAGCTATAAGGCCGTTCCGTTGGCGGAAACTGGAACCGTTGATTTCGAAGCCGTCAAACATGCCATTCAACCGAATACGAAGATGATCGGTATACAAAGATCAAAAGGGTATGCTACACGTCCTTCCTTTACGATCGGTGAAATAAAGGAAATGATTGCCTTTGTTAAAGGCATTAACCCGGAAATCGTCGTGTTCGTGGATAATTGTTATGGAGAGTTTGTTGAGACACAAGAACCATGTCATGTCGGAGCGGATTTAATGGCTGGTTCACTCATTAAAAATCCTGGCGGCGGAATAGTGAAAACCGGTGGATACATTGTTGGTAAAAAGGACCTGGTTGAAGCTTGCTCTTATCGGTTAACATCACCAGGAATAGGGGCTGAAGCAGGTGCTTCGCTTTATAGTCTGCAGGAAATGTACCAAGGATTCTTCCTGGCACCGCATGTCGTGGGCCAAGCTGTTAAAGGAGCCATGTTCACAGCTGCCTTTTTAGAAAAGCTCGGTATGAATACATCCCCAAAATGGGATGCGAAACGAACTGACTTGATTCAATCCGTTCAATTTGATGAACGGGATAAGATGGTTGCCTTCTGTCAGGCCATCCAATATGCATCACCAATCAATTCACATGTGACACCATATCCTGCCTATATGCCGGGATATGAGGACGATGTAATCATGGCTGCAGGCACCTTTATACAGGGGGCCAGCATTGAACTGACGGCAGATGGTCCGACAAGGGCTCCATATGTTGCTTATGTTCAAGGCGGATTGACATACGCCCATGTTAAAATGGCTGTATTGACTGCTGTGAATGCGCTAATGGACAAAAAGTTGATCCAATTGTAATTGAAATTAAATAAGGTTTGTTATGGAATCCAGATAATTGGATTCCAGTAAGAATAATAGTCATAATATTTTTGTAGTAACAAATCATTTAATTTTTCTGAAAAAATCACGTCATAAAATGTAACATCATATTGACAAGTTTAATAACATGATATAAGATTATTTTAAGATAAACAAAAGGAGGATGCTAAGAATGAGCGGCAACAACATTCGGCGTTCGATGCCTCTTTTTTCCATCGGAATCGTCATGCAGTTAACTGAGTTGTCTGCACGCCAAATTCGGTATTACGAAGAGCATCAACTTATTACTCCTATGAGAACAGATGGAAATCGTCGGGTCTTTTCATTAAATGACATCGATCGACTGCTTGAGATTAAAGATTTAATCGAACAAGGAGTCAATCTGGCCGGCATTAAAAAGATTTTCACTGTAAAGGAACAGAATTTACCTAAAACCCAAGAATTAGAACAAGCGGAAAAAATAAGGCATGACCTTAGTGACGAGGATCTTCGCAAGCTTCTGCGTGCCGAGCTTTTACAAGGAAGCAAGCATCGAACATCTCTTAGACAAGGGGATATGTCCCGTTTTTTCCAATAAAAAATATGATTTATGAATTATTAGGGGGAATAGAAATTGGCAAAGTTCACACGTGAAGACATCACTCGTTTAGCGAAAGAAGAAAATGTTAAGTACATTCGTTTACAATTCACTGACATTTTAGGGACAATTAAAAACGTTGAAATCCCAGTCAGTCAATTAGAAAAAGCACTTGATAATAAAATGATGTTTGATGGATCTTCCATTGAAGGCTTCGTTCGTATCGAAGAGTCTGATATGTACTTATATCCTGATCTAAATACATGGGTTATCTTCCCTTGGACTTCCGAAAAAGGTAAAGTTGCACGCTTGATCTGTGATATTTACAATACGGATGGAACTCCTTTTGATGGGGATCCACGTGCAAACCTAAAACGTGTTCTTGCAGAAGCAAGAGAAATGGGCTTCACAGATTTCAATCTTGGACCTGAACCTGAATTCTTCCTATTCAAACTGGATGCAGCAGGCGAGCCGACGCTGGAATTGAACGATAAAGGCGGATACTTTGACCTTGCACCTACTGACCTAGGAGAAAACTGCCGTCGTGATATCGTTCTTGAGCTTGAAGAAATGGGATTTGAAATCGAAGCATCCCACCATGAAGTAGCTCCAGGACAACACGAAATTGACTTTAAATATGCAGATGCGATTTCAGCTTGTGATAACATCCAAACATTTAAATTGGTTGTTAAAACGATTGCCCGCAAACATGGTTTACACGCAACATTCATGCCAAAACCATTGTTCGGTGTTAACGGATCTGGAATGCATTGTAACGTTTCTCTATTCAAAGGCAACGAAAATGCATTTTATGATAAAGAAGGTAAATTGGAATTAAGCAAAACAGCTGAGCAATTTATCGCGGGTATCATTAAGCATGCTCCAAGCTTCACTGCGGTAACAAACCCAACTGTTAACTCATACAAACGTCTAGTTCCTGGTTACGAAGCTCCTTGTTATGTTGCATGGTCTGCTAAAAACCGTAGCCCGCTAATCCGTATCCCAGCTTCACGCGGAGTAAGTACTCGCGTAGAGGTACGTAGTGTCGATCCAGCAGCAAATCCATACTTGGCACTTGCAGTTCTCCTAAAAGCTGGTCTTGACGGTATCAAGAACGACTTGACTCCTCCAGCTCCAGTTGATCGCAACATCTATGTAATGAATAAAGAAGAACGTGAAGAAGTAGGTATCGTTGATCTACCAGCTACTTTATATGCTGCATTGGAAACATTAAAATCTGATGAAGTCATCAAAGAAGCATTAGGTGAACACTTACTTGAACACTTCGTCGAAGCAAAAGAAATCGAGTGGGATATGTTCCGTACACAAGTACACCCATGGGAACGCGAACAATATATGTCAATGTATTAATATCTCAAACCCTTGGCACCTCTGGTGTCAGGGTTTTTTCTATTTCGGGCATTCATTCATAAAACCTTATGAAATTATCAATTGCCCGATAAATGCCCGAAAAAATTTAATCAATTATTCCCTTGGTGTATTCCTCAAACTTGTCCATATTTTTCTTTTCGAGTTTTTTGCTTATATGTGCGTATACATCAGAAGTTATAGCCACGCTGCCATGACCTAATCTTTTCTGAACATATTTCATATCCGCTCCAGCTTCAAGCTGGAGCACTGCATGTGTATGACGGAGAGAATGGATGGGAAGAGGAGGCAACTCAGCCCTTTTTAAGATGCGGCTGAAAGCGTTAAATAAGGTAGACTTTGGCATTAAGCTGCCATCATCCCTGCAAAGAACTAGGTTTAGATCATGGTGATATAAATCATTCAGGGCTAGTTTGTGTTGGTTTTGATGCCGTAGGTGATATTGAAGTACTTGAGTGAGTGTCTGGCTAATGGAAATAACCCGCTTAGAATTAAATGTTTTTGTATCACCGAACTGATCTTGTTTAGATTTAGCAGTAAAATCTAGAGTTTTTGAAATAGAAATGGTTTGTTCTTTTAGAGCCAGTTGGCAGAAGAATTCGGACTCGAGCGAATCGGGACTCATTTCCTTCGAAAGACTTATAGATATAATCATTACAAGAAATTCAACTATGTAGTCGCACTTCAACAGATCCTCAATCATACAGACCAACAGGAAACCTTAATTTATATAGGGATTAAACAGGATGAGCTCAACAAAATGCAGGGGAAAATTGACTGGTGAATTCTTTTATGTGCGTTCTTCTATTTTTTTTCTCTTATTAATTCGCTTCAATCTGGCGATTGTTCAATTCATTTTTAGAGACAAGAAAATCCTTTGTGACTGTAAGGAAACAAGGGTGCGAGTGAATTATACACAATCTGGATTATAACGAATTCAAAGGGGTGTTTATTAGCCTTTTTTCACATCGAAAAAGCAAAAGGAAAGCAATGATCTACTATCGAAATTAAGCACGAACGATAAACGGACACTTAATCATTTTGCATATGCTAAAGTAATAGTATGGGAGTTTTGAAGAAGACTTCTAAATAAGGCGTGATGGTTTTTAGATGTTACAATTTCCCCTTTTACATTGGTTTATTATTCGATGTTACTCGGAGGATGGCCGAGTGGCCTTTTTTTATAAATCCTGTCTTGAAGATAACTCAGAGCGGTGTTTTTGGATGTAACTTGGAACATGTAAATTAATGACTTGCAGCAGTTAAGTTCATTATAAGAATTTATTTTGAAGCATCCATACATTGGGTGCTTTTTTATTGCTTAAAATTATATAAATGAATGTACCGTACTACATTGCAGTACGGGCTTAGAGTACTCCAGTGGCGGGTACGCCAGAGTACTCTACTTCAACAACTTATAATGATTTTTAAAAATGCTCCCAGCATTATTGCTTTCTGGGAGCATTTCGATAGAAACAATTATTTTTCTGAAAGTAATTGATTATTTTTCAAGAATTTAAATAAGACTTTAAATATTAATAAACCAACAATAGTTCCAAAACTATTCATTATAAGGTCATCAATATCAAATGAACGGTAATTATAACCTATAAAATATCCAGCTATTGCTTGAACAACTTCTATAGTTAAACTAGTTAAGAATCCAATAAGGGTAATGTGTTTTATTTTTATTTTTGAAAACAAAATGGGAAGTGCAAATCCTAATGGGATAAATAATAAAATATTTAACGCATATTGCTTTAATACTGTTGAAAAATAACCAAACTCATTTGCTTCTTTGACGCCGTTAAACGGAATTAAATTATGCTCTACTCCTAAATTATCTTCAATCATTACTTGGATTAAATATTTTTGATAAGGGAAAGGGAAGAGAGTGAAAACTACTAATCCAGTAAGAAAAATACCAAAAATGATCCAATAAAAATAACGTAATAATGAGATATAACCTTTAAAAAACTTAAATCCAAAAAACAATACAAAAAACGTAATTATAATAATACTTGGATATAATCCATTCAACATATTTAAAAAACTCCAAATCTAAAAAATATATTAATAACTTAAACTTCCTGAACCCTTAATTCTTTTCTTGTTTTGATTTTTCCATATTTCGTACCCATATTTATTTCCTTTTTTAACGCTATAGCTTATATCTGTATAAGGAGAACCCGCTGAGGATTTAGTAAATCCTAATCTATCGACTAAAATATTTGAACCACCTGATTTTTCGTAAATATGTATTGTAAAATAGGTATCTCCTCCCCAAGAGGACATGTTAACTGTACCTTTAACTGAATCTTTAGTGGAAGTAAAAGTTCCAATTCCTAAGGTATGTACCATATCAAAAGTAAAGCTCTTTGTACCTGCTGCTTGTGCTGCGATTGGCATTAAAAGTACAAATGTAATTGTTAATATTCCTATTAATTTAGTGATTTTGTTTTTCAAGATTATTACTCCTATATAATTTTATTTATTATCTGCGCAGACAACATATTATAAGGTAACATACAAATATGGAAAAATGTTCATTTGTTAATAAATTTTTGAAATGATTATTTGTTTAGAGTATATAAAAATATTAGTTTATCTCTTTCTAACAGAGTCGTTATTACACCAAGTAAGGGGTTGCCTAGGGGCAGACTTTTTAAGAAGAGATAGAAAAACGTAAAAAATATATGGATGAAAAGAGGGAGCATCATCATAAAAAGATGGTGCTTTTTTGTATGAAAACACAATAGTAAAAAAGCCATGCTAAATAACCCTCCATATTCTCATTTTTTTGATGGGGGTAAATGTACTATGTTGTTATTTAACTGGTTATGCAGTTTGTTGTTCAGATGGAGCGATTGTATAGCCTTTCTTTTTTAGGTATTCGATCATTTTTAATTCTTTGTTATTTTGTTTTTCTTCAAGGTAATTTGAGCCTAGTTCATGATAAGGTTCTCCTGTTTTTAAGATGTTGTAAGTAATCGTTAATAATAAATGGGCAGATGCGATTCGTCCCTTCATTTTCCCCTGTCGTTTAGTAATCCTTTTTCGATGTGAAGCAATTCGATTATTTTGCCTTGATGTTGCTAATACACATTCTACGGCCATTGTTTTTAAAGCTTTATTTCCTTGTGTGGTTTTACTCGTTTTTTTTACCAGCACTTTCGTAATTTCCAGGACTCACACCAGCCCAAGAGGCAAGATGTTTAGCTGACTTAAATACGGACATATCAACACCCATCTCCGCAATAAAAGTGGCTGCGGCAGCTTTGTTCACACCAGGTATACCATCCAATAATTCTACTTCCTTACGATAGGGGGACAGGAGTTGATCGATTTGTTTTTCCAATTCTTCTATGGTTTGTTCCAAATAACCCATATGATCCCAATGGTAACGCAACATATCACGATGATGACGGCGAATACGACTATTAATTGCACTGGCAATGTCAGTTATACTTGATTTTTGTTCGCCAATCTACCATTTTTCGAAGACCATCGGTCTCTATTTTTTCACCATTTAGAATCGCTTCAAGGATACGACGTCCCGATAAACCAAAAATATCTGATAGAACGGATGTTAGCTTGATATTAGCATCTTGAAAGATTTTGTGAATGCGATTCTGCTCTGATGTGCGATGATGAATCAATTTTTTTCGATAACGAGTAAGATCTCGTAAATCACGAATATCCTCTGGTGGGACAAAATTGTTTTCAATAAGTCCGCATCTTAGAAGCTTGGTAAGCCATTCGGCATCTTTCACATCAGTTTTACGCCCTGGAACATTTTTGACATGCCTGGCATTGGCCAGAACAAGGTGAAAAGATCCTTCGAGTATATTCCATATTGGTTTCCAATAGACTCCGATACTTTCCATCACCACATCGGATACATGAAGGGTAGTTAACCAATCACTTAAAGTCAAGAGTCCTGTTGTTGTAGTCGAAAACGTTTCAATAGAGATTTTTGGCTTTTTATCTAATGGACCAAATAATACACAGGCTACTACTGTTTCTTGGTGTACATCTAGGCCAGCACACCGTTCAATCATTGCTTCCATAGGGGAATCACCTCAAAAAATGATTAACAATACATATGACAGGAGATTTGTTACAAAAATTTTTGTATACGTACTAGCAGTACACTAAATGGTTCTTCCATACTGTCACAACCAGTTTCTTATACAGGGTATCTTCCTTAAGATCCACCAAAAAAAGTTCAGCCTGGTTGTATTGTTATTTTCCATTATTGTCAAGGGGTTAATGGGTTAGACTCTATTTTGAGTTTAGATTTTCGTAGTAGATGGTGGCGGCGAGGAGCGCCGCCATAGGAGTTTCTTATGCAACTGACGGGGCAGATTAGCTCCATAATGAACAAGTGATTTATTTATTAATCATATATGTTAATATACAATTACTTCACAATAATTCCCCCCTAATTTTATTCCAAAAGTAATGTTAGCACGGATTTCCAATAGTTCAATCGCCCTCATATAAATCATCGACCTTCACATTAAATATTTTGGCTACTTTAAACGCCTTAAAATTGTGGGGTAATTCCCTATATTTATCCATTACGTTTATCGGATGCCCCATTTGGAACCATTTGAATTCTTGTTTAGGTAAGATCCGCATTAGAAAATTTTTTTCTATGTTAGTTACAGTTATATGGACAAACAGCCACGCAATATTAAAAAACAAAAATATATTATTTAAAAGGAGTGAATTATATGTCAACTAATTCCAATTTTTGCTGTCCTCGCTGTTTCAATAGGATATGTTGTTGTCCCCCTGTTCATCAAGCGTTCAAAGGAGATAAAGGAGATAAAGGATTTCCAGGAGCTCCAGGTCCCCGAGGTCCTCAAGGACCCCAAGGACCTCAAGGATTCCCAGGACCTCCAGGACCCCAAGGACCCCAAGGATTCCCAGGACCTCCAGGACCCGCAGGACCCGCAGGACCCGCAGGACCCGCAGGACCCGCAGGACCCGCAGGACCCGCAGGACCTCCAGGGGCTGGTGCGATCATTCCATTCGCATCCGGTATTACTCCTGCAGCATTAACTATTCTTGTAGGTGGACTCGTTGGTACTTCAAGTGCTATTGGGTTTGGAACTGCTATTCCTGGTCTTACTATTCTTGGAGGCACAGTAGACCTAACAGGCCTTCTTAATGAGGCATTTACGGTTCCGCGTGCTGGAACAATTACCTCGATAGCTGCAACCTTCAGCACTACAGTTGGATTAACTCTTCCTGTTGGTACAGCAACGATCACAGCACAATTATTTCGAGCACCGGCAGGAAGTAACATTTTCACTGCAATTCCAGGTGCTACTGTAGTATTAGCTCCACCTCTCACAGGTATAGTTTCTATTGGTACTATTAGTCAAGGGATTACTGCAGGATTGGCAATACCAGTAAGCCCGGGAGAGCGTCTAATGATGGTTTTCTCTGTAGTAGGCACTGGAATTACTCTTGCTACTGCCGTGGTTGGTGCTGCCAGTGCGGGGGTTGCAATCAGTTAATTTCACTGCAATCCATTAGTCGACACTACCGTTATAAGAGCCTTAATCTTGTCGGCGATGGTTTTACTCACATTATTTAAAGGCTGCTGTAAAAGTAAATCTAGGGATTTCGTTTAGAATAAACTAATAAAGGCCTTCTCTATATAGAGAAGGCTTTGTTAGTCAAGACTAAAACTAACTCAACACCGTCATTTATGGAGCAGGAAGAGTATTAGTTGTTGGAGTAGTTGTAGTTTCACAACGACGTTCATTTACGTCGCAAATACCACCATGTGAATCTACAATAACTTGTCGAGTCACTGTAATTGTAGTGCGTAGTACAATCTTGACTAAAATAGCATTGGCAGTAACAAGTCCTGTAGGGCCGATGACTGGAACGCCTGGTTGAGCAAAGATCCCTTCTATTACTAATGGGGGTTCTATTACTGTATCCTCAGGGCAGGCACCTGGAAAATCTGTATGCTCCTGGAATGGTAAACTAGTTGCAAGTGTGGCTGTTAAAACAGGAGTGGTTGTTCCTGGTGCCGTAAACGTTACCGTAACAGTTACAGGAATAAGCCCGATGTTAACAACTTTGTCCCTAATAATTGTCGTGTTACGGGTAATACCAGCTAGATTCGGTACAACAGCTACTGTTCTAATTGTGGATCCAGCTGGTATAACAGGAGCAAACGCGGTAAAAGGAAGTGTTGTTTCTGCAACCTTTTGTACCGCTTTTGAGCCTACAACTGAATTAACTAGGACACAGTCGCTGTTTAATGGTGCAGCGAGCTCGCGTGCTGGAGCTGTAAAATCGCATTGGCAAGCAGAATCGCAAGACCCACAAGACTTACATGTATTTTCCTGCTTGAATTTTGAATGATTGTCAATTCTTGATTTTTTGCCAAAACAGTCGCTGTCGTTAAAACAGACAGAACCCCAGTGGCTGTTTAATGGGTTTTGATTACCGAAATTCCCCACAAAATCACAATCCTTTCTTGTACCTTATTTTTTTCCAAAATGAAATGGAGTGTAGTATCGAATCTAACTAAAGTACTACAAAAAGTATTTTCGCAGTAGTAATTACAATGTATTAAGAAAATAAACGATTTGCTTGGGCAATTACTTATTATCTAGACTGACTATAAAAATATAGGCAATTAAGTAATATGCTCTAAGGTGTCTTCAGTGGGGCTATATATTGGCCCCAGTAAATAAAAACGAACTTTTTACAGTTCGACATAAATGTAATGAGACGTTTTTAAATTAGTGAGTACTTCTAATTAATCACTCCAATTAAGGATTTGCCTCGGTTATTTTTTAAAGACGATATTGTAAACCGTAAGAGTATATGGATGAAAAAAGGGAAGCATCATCATAAAAGATGGTGCTTTTTTTTGTGGAGGAGGAAGGTTAGCAATTTGAAGTTAACTGACCATATTTCTAAATCAGACATCCAGAAGTTTAGAGGCAGCAATCCGAGTAACTTGACTCCAAGCCAAAGAAAAAAGAAGGATTAAACCAGTTGGTGGGTCTGTGAGGAGAAATAAAAAAAGCACCAATAAGGTGCAGGTGCTCAGTTAAATATCTTTTTAAAGTAATGAATATTCATTATGTTAATAGCAATTCCGATTATCGTAAACATAATAATATCAATTAGATTAGTTTCATCCATATAATGATAAGGAGCGAAAAGTTCAATATATGTATAAGCAATGATAATTAAAGGTATTGACCATACGAAGGTACGCAAGAATAGAGGAATCGTTAAGTTAAAGAATGGTAAGAAAAAATCTAAATCTTAACTACTTCTCTTTTTTATAAATAACGATTAACAGATAGATTGCAATTACATCGATAATTGAAGTCAAAATTAAATCTATAACATCCATTCATAGTTGAAGGGTTATAAACTACAGGATATGCAAGTACTTAAAGAGTAAATATCACCCAGAAGAATATACGGTATCTTTTCTTTTGTTTGTTGGTTATTGTTCCTTCCTGTAAAGCTATGACGAGTTTGTTAATATTCCAGATATACATTGTTGTCCCCTTATGCTTACAGTTTTATTTGTTGAACATTAAGACTATTTAGTTTACTAAGTTTTGTAGGTAATATATACCGGGAAAAACCATTAGGGGTTGACTTTATGCTTAATCAGTTCCGAAATAAATTGATTCCTACACAAGAAACGACAGAAGAAGTAGATAATATATACTCTATTTTCCCCCCCCCCGCCAGTAACCATTATTGATGAGGCAACTGATGAAGAAATGGAAAAGGTAGCCGAGCTTGAAATTAGACATATGGCTTTCATGAGGTTGCAGGATATGATTATACAATTTGACGGTGCATCTTATAAAGAACTATTAAAAGAGTTTCAAGACTTTGAAGCCGATTCATGTAATTTTTGGAGAGGTGTGGCTAGACGTATATCTGTTCCGTATGAATGGCCAATAAGAATTGATCATGCAAACGGTACTATTTATGTTGGTGGTCACGATTTATATGAGGGATAGAATAGAGAAAGAAGAGTGTGATGTATGGCTTAACTCATAGTCGGAAAGGTTCATATATGAGTTGGTAAGGTATTATTAATAGATTTAGAGCGTTAGCCAAAAGGGTTAACGCTCTTTGTGTTTACAAAATAGCTAGTAATATTATATTGTTAAAATATTTAATGAATAGTGGTATTCATTAAACACTAGTCATAAAAAAGTATTTCAGGCCCTCTCCAGAATCGGATTGGTGGGAGTAGATAATCCCGTTACCTTTCACTATAAGACAGGAGCCCTATATCATATCTAAATGAGTTATTTCCCAATGTTTATTCTTAATAAGTTGCTCTAAATTCTCTTTATCTCTTTTTTTAAAATAATTAGTAATTTCTTTATGATCTTCATTCATTTCCTCTAATACGGCAAAAAGCTTTTCTTCATTATTACTTAAATAAATTTGTCTAACAAAACTATTTTGTAAAGAATCAAGAAGATCTATTAATGTAGGATTATTGCATTTATCAATATATACTTTATGGAATTGATTTTGGTATTTTTGATAATCTAAATAATTTTTTGTTGAAATTGAAAATTCAATTTTCTTAACCAAATCTTCCATACGTTCAATATCACTTTCCGTGATATGCTCTAAAGATAAAGAGGCTGCTAAAGAATCCAAAACACTAACAATTCGAAATACATCTAGCTTTTTCTTGGTATCAAGTTCTTTTACAATAAATCCTTTTCTAGGAAGATACTCGAGTAAATTGTCTGAAGCTAGTTGTATCAAAGCTTCCCTTACAGGAGTTCTACTTACTCCTAATTTTTCGCATAATACCGATTCATTTATCTTATGCTTAGGAAGTAAGGTTCCGTTCTGAATTCTTTCAGTTATATAATCATATACGAGATCTTTTAATGATTGATATCTATTTTTGATAGCGTTTCCTCCTAAGCCAAAAGTTAATATATATATAGTATACAATATATAATTCGAAATTCTTGTCTTTTATATTAGCTTAGCACCATCTTTTACAGACTTCAATATCTCCATTATTTATTATTATATTTAAGATATAAAACGACTCCTATTTCCATTTTTTTATATGAATTGTTGTTTTTCTAGTTGATATAGCTTATAGCATTAGAAATAATGCAGTTTTTTTAAAAGAATTTTTAAGAATAAAATAATAAAGCATTGAAAAATAGATTAGTTAATTATATAATTCGATATGTAAAATATTTTCAGACTATTCTGTACTATATACAATATACAATATAAAGTATATTTTTGCGTTTGTTTTAATTTTTTTAACTATTTGTATTAGATACCTTAATGTCAAGAAATAAACCCAAGAAAACACTAGGTAAAAACTGTAATGTGGAAGGGGGTGGAGTATAAAATATACAATATATTATATACAAAATAAAATTCATGTTTCAACAAGACTATTTTTACAAAGTAATTAAATTAGAGGTGGAAAAATATGAGTGAGAATAACTTTAAAGATGTGCAAGATGGAACAAAAGCGGTATGGGCAGGAGAAAAAGAATCTCTTGCATATAATGCAACCCAAGTTCCAGTAGTTCTTAGTGTAGCCTACAATTATGATGACGTGGATGAATGGCAAGAAGTTGCCCTTGGAAATAAACCTGGTTATACCTATAATCGAATGGCAAATCCGACTGTTCAAGCCCTGGAAGAAAAATTGAGGATACTCGAGGGGGCAGAGGAAGCTGTAGGTTTTTCTTCAGGAATGGCTGCTATTAGTAGTACATTATATACATTTCTAAGACCGGGAGATCGGGTTGTATCAGTTAAAGATACTTATGGAGGAACCAATAAAATTTTTACTGAATTCTTGCCCAATCTTGATGTCGATGTGACATTGTGTAATACCGGAAACCATAAAGAAATTGAAGCTGAAGTGGCCAAAGGGTGTAAAGTGCTATATTTAGAGTCTCCTACTAACCCTACTATGAAAGTTACTGATATTGAGAGGCTAGCAAGAGTCGGAAAATCAGTGGGTGCATTAGTTATCATAGATAATACGTTTGCTACTCCAATTAATCAAAATCCTCTTCAATTAGGAGTTGATATTGTAGTCCATAGTGCAACTAAATTCTTAAGTGGACATGCAGATGCATTAGGTGGCATAGTATGTGGCTCTGAAAAATTAATGAAAAAAGTCTATCATTTTCGTGAAATTAATGGAGCAACTATGGACCCGTGGTCAGCCTACCTTATTTTAAGAGGGATGAAAACGTTAAAGCTTCGTGTACGGCAACAAGAAAAAAGTGCAATGGAAATTGCAAAGTATCTTCAAAAGAAAAAGCTTGTTGACGCAGTTTATTACCCGGGATTGGAAGCGCATCCACATCATGATATCGCAAAGAAACAAATGAGAGGGTTCGGTGGGATATTAAGTTTTGTATTAAAAGATGAAATGAAAGCTATCAAAATTTTATTATCAAAATTAAAATATGCAAACAAAGCTGGGAACCTTGGAGCCGTTGAAACGATATATGGGCCTGCAAGAACGACCAGCCATGTTGAATGTACTATTGAAGAGCGTAAAGCCCTTGGTATCCCAGAAGGTTTAGTTCGTATCTCTGTAGGTATCGAGGATACAGAAGATCTTATAGCAGATTTAGAGCAAGCTTTTTCTTACTTAGAATCCAATTACCCTGTTAGCTGTAGTTGAAAGCATAAAATATTACTAATGGAAGAGGTATTGATATATGACACATAGGATAGCATTACTTGGATTTGGTGTAGTTGGTCAAGGGTTAGCTGAAATTTTACAAGATAAAAGTGAGTCACTGCGTAGTGGGTTTAACTTTGATGCAAAAATCGTTGCTATTTCTGATGTTATGAAAGGTTCCCTTTATGATCCAAAGGGGTTGGATCTTTCTTTAGCGTTACAAGCCGTAAAGGAAACAGGAAAATTAGATAGTTACCCTGAAACCCCTGGCTTGGTAAGAGGGTGGGATAGTTTTCAAACAATACGTGAGAGTAATGCAGACACTGTTGTTGAAATTACCTTTACTGATGTAAAAACAGGCCAACCTGCCATTGATCATTGTAAAGCAGCATTTGAAAGCAAAAAGAACGTAGTAATGAGTAATAAAGGTCCGGTTTCTCTAGCTTATCAAGAGTTAGCTGAATTAGCAAAAAAAAATGATGTTCGTTGGGGCTTTGAAGGAACAGTTATGAGTGGAACCCCAGCATTAAGAATGCCTCTGAGTTCATTGGCAGGGAACAGCATTTTTGAAATACGGGGGATTTTGAATGGAACAACTAATTATATCCTAACTAAAATGGAAGAAGGATTGAGTTATCTAGATGCATTGTCAGAGGCACAAGCTCTTGGTTATGCAGAGGCAGATCCGACTAGCGACGTTGAGGGATATGATGCTCAATATAAAGCTACCATTCTTGCTAACATTGTAATGGGTATTCCAATGAAACGAGAAGAAGTAGAATGTGAAGGAATTAGTCATCTTACGGAAGAGGACATTGAGTGGGCAAAATCTGAAGGGAAGAGATGGAAGTTAATTGCTAAATGTATAAAGGATGGCGATAAAGTCATTGCAAAGGTAGGACCTGAAGCTATACCTCTTACAGATCCTCTAGCTGGAGTTTTAGGTGCACAAAATGCTATTACTTATGATTGTGATTTAGCGGGCCCGATTACCTTAATTGGAGCCGGAGCTGGACGTAAAGAAACAGGATTCTCGATTCTTATTGATTTAATCAATATAAACCGTGATCAATTATAATTATAATTCGTTTCAGTCTTAAAGTTATAAGTTAAAAATTACTTATCTTGAGGTGATTTTGTATGATATTTACTGACAAATTAATAAATGAAAATAAGATGTTTCTTGCTGGGGAATGGGTATCTCGTGATAAATGCATTGAAGTCTTGGATCCACAGGATCATAGTTTAATCACAACAGTTCCTGCTGCTAATGAAAGCGACGTCATATATACAATAGAAGAAGCAAAAAAAGGAGTTAAAATAGCAGCAGATATGCCAACACACGATAGAATTGCTATTCTTCATCGTGCTGCGGACTGGATCCTTGAAAATAAGGAAAGATATGCAACTACTATTGCTCGTGAGGGAAGTAAAACAATTAAAGAAGCAAGAAAAGAAGTACTACGTTGTATTGAAACACTTCGTATAAGTGCTGAAGAAGCAAGGCGAATTAATGGAGAAACCATTTCGTTTGATCAAATGCCCGGAAGCGAAGATCGCATAGGTTACTATTATCGTTTTCCTATTGGCATTATTGTAGCTATAACACCTTTTAACGATCCATTAAATCTTGTTGCACATAAAGTGGGTCCTGCTATTGCTGCTGGGAACGCTATTATTGTAAAACCAGCAACTGTAACACCATTAAGTGCTCTCTTATTGGCAGAAGCTTTTGAAAAAGCCGGTTTGCCACCGAAAATTTTATCCGTCATTACTGGTCATCCAGGTGAAATGGGAGATAGCCTAATTACTCATTCAGCTATACGAATGATTTCTTTTACAGGAGGACTTGCCACTGGCAAAGCAATTATTCAAAAAGCAGGTTTGAAAAAGATATGTATGGAGCTTGGATCAAACTCACCCGTTATTGTATTGAAAGATGCTGATTTAGAAGAAGCTGTGAAATCAACTGTTTCTGGAGCATTTTGGGCAGCAGGACAAAATTGTTTAGGGGTACAGAGAATATATGTCCAAGAAGGTGTTTATCATGATTTTATTGGTAAATTTATAGATCGTACTCAACAATATCGAGTAGGTGATAAATTATTAGAAGAAACAGATATGGGACCAATGATCTCCGAAAAAGAAGCAAAACGTGTTGAAAGTTGGGTAAATGAAGCTGTTGAGAAAGGTGCAAAGTTGCTTTGTGGTGGAAAACGTGAAGGGTCTTTTTATCAACCTACTGTTCTAGTTAACGTACCAGAAAATTGTAAATTGGCAACTGAAGAGGTTTTTGGCCCAATTGTTACCATTTATAATGTTCCTGATCTTGATACAGCTATCTCCCAATCTAATCGTGTAGATTTCGGACTGCAAGCAGGTATATTCACTCGTGATTTAGATAAGGCATTTAGAGCAATACGTAAACTTGATGTAGGTGGAGTAATGGTAAATGATAGCTCAGATTATCGCATTGATGCGATGCCTTTCGGAGGTGTAAAAGGTTCTGGTTTAGGTCGTGAAGGAATTAAGTTTGCACTTCAAGAAATGACTGAACCAAAAGTTGTTTGTTTTAAAGTTAATAATAAAACAATATGATGACATGAAGACTGACCTGTGCAGGTCAGTCTTTATATTAAAGATTCTGATTTTTCTGTAAGAATATAAACTTTGTATATTGTTATCTATTAAATAAGTACTTGTAGAGTAGTAAACGAGGAGGAGACTAGATGCCAAACACAAATGATACCAATGAAAACCAGTTGAAACGTTCAATGAAAAGCAGGCATTTGTTCATGATTTCGCTAGGTGGTGTAATTGGAACGGGTCTTTTTCTGAGCAGTGGATATACAATTAGCCAAGCTGGACCAGGAGGTACGATTCTCGCTTACTTAGTAGGCGGGTTAATCATGTACCTTGTCATGTTATGCCTAGGCGAACTAACTGTTGCTATGCCAGTAACAGGTTCATTTCAAACTTACGCTACCAAATATATCGGTCCTGCTACTGGATTTACTATTGGTTTAATGTACTGGCTTACTTGGGTGGTAACGGTAGGTTCCGAATTTACTGCCTCTGGACTGTTGATGCAGAGGTGGTTTCCTAACACTTCTGTTTGGATGTGGAGCGCCATCTTTGCGATTCTAATTTTTTTACTTAATTCCTTTTCAGTAAAAATATTTGCAGAAACCGAATTTTGGTTTTCAGGTATTAAAATAATTACTATTATCTTATTTATTGTACTTGGAGGATCTGCAATGCTTGGATTTATTCCAATGGATGATAGAGCCTCTGCCCCCATGCTTTCTAATTTCACTGCAGATGGGGGTCTTTTCCCAAATGGCCTGCTTCCAGTTTTTATGGCCATGATTTCCGTTAATTTTGCCTTTTCAGGAACAGAACTTATAGGCATTGCTGCTGGAGAAAGCGAAAATCCAGAAAAAGACGTTCCTAGATCTATTAGAAATGTAATTTGGCGAACAATGTTTTTCTTTGTTGGTGCAATTTTTGTGTTATCTGGTTTAATCTCTTGGGAAGAAGCAGGAGTCATTGAAAGTCCATTTGTGATGGTTTTTGATAACATCGGAATTCCTTATGCAGCTGATATTATGAACTTTGTTATTATTACAGCTTTACTCTCAGTAGCAAACTCTGGTCTATACGCATCTACTCGTATGTTATGGTCTCTTTCAAATGAGAAAATGATAAGTTCATTTTTTGGAAAGATAACGTCAAATGGAGTACCATTGAATGCTTTAGTTATAAGTATGGCAGTAGCTTGTTTATCTCTATTATCTAGTGTATTTGCACCTGATACAGTTTATGTAGTACTTGTGGCCATATCAGGATTTGCAGTAGTAGTAGTTTGGATAGGGATTGTTTTATCACAATACATGTTCCGTAAACATTTTTTGAAAATGGGTGGAGATATTAAAAAGTTAAAATTCCGTACACCACTTTATCCTTTTGTACCCATTGCTGCTTGTGTTTTGTGTCTTGCTTCTTGTATAGGTCTTGCTTTTGATGCGAGCCAAAGAATTGCTCTGTATTGTGGAGTACCTTTTATTATTTTATGCTATCTCTTCTACTATATGAAAAATCGAGGAAATACGAATCAGATAAATTCTTATAATGAAACGGATGATTATATTAGGAATATTAAGTAAAGAGTTTTTTTGCTAATGGGTGCGTTAGCTGAAATCTGAGCTTTTAAGGCAGCTTTTTCTTTATACAACTGGGGCAGTTGAGTTCAACTTAGTACAAAAATAAATAAAAGCATACGTTGGTGATTCATACCATCGTATGCTTTAAATTTCATTCACTTTTAGTTAATCAAGAAATTTCTAATTTTAATGATTAATATTCGTTGAAAAATTGCTGAATTTCTTTTGGATCATCTGTTTTTGTTAATGCAAGCATCGTCAAAATACGTGCTTTTTGAGGATTAAGTGAGTCCGCTGTAACAAAATTATTTTCATCGTCAATCTTTTCTCTCGTTACAATACCATTTCCTACACGGCTAGAGCGAGTAATGATCACGCCTTTTTTGACAGCGTCTTTAGCACCCTCAAAAGCAGTATCAGAAGTTAAACCGTTTCCTTCACCTGCTATTATAATCCCTTTAGCTCCTGCTTTCACAGATGCATCGTAAAAATATCTACTATCATTTTGATAGCTATAAATAATGTCCACTTGAGGAAGTTTATCTAGTTTTGATACATCAAACACCGATTTGGTTGTATGTTTACGAGTAGGTTCATTGTAGAAAAGTATTTTATTACCTGCGATTGCTCCTAAATAGCCTTGTTCCTCCGATTGGAATGTATCTGTCATGGTTGTATTGGTTTTTGTTATATAACGTGCAGAACCTATCCGGTCATTTAATGAGATTAAAACACCTTTGTTCTTAGCATCTTTACTAGCAGCAATTTTTACAGCATTATATAAGTTTAAAGGTCCATCTGCACTTATAGCTGTAGCTGGTCTCATTGATCCAACAATCACGACAGGTTTGTTGCTTTTTACGACCAGATTCAGAAAGTAAGCAGTTTCTTCTAAGGTATCTGTTCCATGCGTTACGACAATACCATCAACGTCTTTAGATTTTAATAACTCATTAATTCGTTTCGCCAACTTTAATAAAGTTTTATTATCCATATTGTTACTGCCAATATTGGCGATTTGTTCACCACTCACATTTGCAACTTGTTTTAGTTCAGGAACAGCTTTAATTAGTGTTTCAACACCAAGTGCACCTGCTTGATAACCAGTTGTGTCAGTATTGGACGTAGCAGAACCTGCAATCGTTCCACCAGTAGCTAAAATTTTCACATTGTTTAACTTTGGATTTGTTGAAGTTGCTTCTACTCTCTCTTCTTTTGGATTACTATTTGCTGAGCTATGGATAACAGTGATAGATCCAAAAAGTAATAGTGTAACTGATAGAAACGTGATTCCTAGATATTTTTTTATGTTCATGTCTAGTTAGCTCCTTCTTTATTAATTATTAAATTATGTATGACATAGAAAATACTATCATATTTTGATATTTCTTACATGATTTTTATTCAGTTGGAAAAAACCATAGAAATTCAGAATGTTAGCTTCCTTGTAGAATCGTCATACGGCGGCATTCCTGTATTAACTGAAATACTAAAAAGGATGTGAAGAAATCTACTAAAAATAACTGGTGCATTAGCTGAAGCTCTGAGTTGTCTTTAAGGCAGCTTTTTTGGGGCAGGACAGTAACGTCCCATAAGACATATAGTGAACAAATAAAAAAAGACAGTGTACCACGCTGCCTCATTTTGTATGAATTAAAGAAAACGAAGAATTATTTAATCTTATCTAGTGAAATTATTCTATGTTTTAATTCTGAATTCATATCTAAAACACCTATCACAATTTGATTATCTTCCGTCAATGTTATGTATCTGAAATAATCATCATCAGAAATCAACAAATCGTTGTCATTCGTCGTTTTTTCCATTTTGGCAAATACATCTACTGTGTACTCAAGGTGAAAAAAATCGTCAAATCCCTTGCTTGAGCTACCTACCCAGGTATACAGAAAATCTTTCAGTGTGATTTGTTCAATCACCGATAATTGTTTCTTGAACTTTAACTTATCTACTGTTACGCTTATCATCTTTCATCACTCCTTAACGAATATTAATTAGAAGTCTCCTTCAACAATGCTATTTGCGTATCAATCCGTTTACAGTTTATAAAGAATAAATGAAAGTTTATGTCGAAATTCAAGTAAGAGATTTAATTAATTCTAAAAGTGGTTTTATAGTCAATATTTTGACACTAAAAGGTTAATCTTAGAGAGTTAATTAGTTTTAAAGCTTGAACGAGTCTTATACAGAGAATTGACTAATAAGGAACAAGAATTATTAGTATGGGTTAAAAAACAAAGCAAAGAATTACAGTTTAAAGCATATACTAATTAGTTACTCCTATCTTTTTGATCGATAAGGGGTAGACCTCTTCTCTTCAATTCCTCTTCTAGAACGAGGATGAATTTTTTTTCTAAGTCTAATTCAATTGCTTTAAGGTATGAGTCTATCAATAGTTGATCATTTAATTTTTTCATATCTTCCCTCTTTTATTTCTTTAAACCCCCGTTAAACATACAATATAAGTATTTAATATTAAGTGATAAATAAAAATATAATAACTCAAGTAAGACAAATTATAGTAATTAATAATTAACGAAGATAGTCTCCAACTTAACATATAGAGTGAACTTTTTTGTAACAAATAGGGTTCATATTTATTCTATATTTCAATCTACATAAAACAACATATACCGACATCATTAAACACAATATATTTAACTTTCCTGGTTTACATAATACAAATTATTAACATAAAAGTTAAAAATCACTGATTAAAATAATAATTTATTTTATCAATAGACGGTTTTCAATTAAGTGGTTTTTTTTTTTGAAGATCGTAGCTTAACTTATCCAACTAAAGGGGATTTACTTCATAAGGGGGTGCTGCGGCAACCCCTTATTGAAGTAAAGGTAGGATTTAATATGAATATTGGTGATTTGATATTTCAACTAGTTTTCCTTATTTTTATATTTGGGATTTTTTCTGGTGTGTTTTTTTCTTTTTCTTTCTCTCGTTACTAAACAGCCAAGCAAATCAGAAAGCATTGAACAAAAGTTGATAGAATAATTGATTTACTTGAAAAGGATAAGAAAGAGTAATCTTTTTTGTCCTTATTAACTTAATTTTCACCTCACAGTTTGTGTCAACCCAACAAACCTGTATGAACTAAAGGGGTGCGTTTGCGCCATAAGAAGGCCGCCAATTGGCGGCCTTTTGAACGTATGATCGCTTTTTTTTGCGTGATATTTTTAAGGATAATGTATGTTTAAATCTGGACAGACGGTATATTAGCCGACATGGGATAAAATCAATTGTCCCCTAATTAAAGATTTTAAATTATTTCACTAATGATTCACGTATATAAAAACTATAATATTCTCATTGACAACATATAAACAAGTTGATGTATATGAGTTTTTAGGCTTAATTTCATCTAAGTTGTAATTAAGTATCTTAATGAAATAATCATCTTTTTGATATTTATTATTTGTAATAACTCAGCTCAGATTCAGGAAGCAAGCACCATTCTGTGGATTCTAAAAGTGGAGGAAGTGTACGAAAATTGAATATTTTTATCTTGAATTATTATATTTATGTTACTATAATTACATGGAAAGTACGCGAATCGAATAAACATATGCGAATTGAATACTTTCTTTTAAAGAACTTATTGTAAAAAAGAGATAGAGGAGCCATTATCATTGAAAAAATTAATGTTGTTTGCGACTGGTGGAACAGTAGCCTCACTTGAAGGAGAAAACGGACTTGTACCTGAACTGCATGCCGATGATCTATTAAGTTACATTCCTGAATTAAATGTACGTTGCCGTATTGATACGAAAGAGTTAATGAACATTGATAGCACCAACATGCAACCAGAGTTTTGGGTAGATATGGCGAATGCTATTTACGAACATTACGATCAATACGATGGCTTTATTATTACTCATGGTACCGATACAATGGCTTACACATCAGCTGCACTTTCTTATATGTTACAAGATGCATCAAAACCGATTGTTGTTACAGGTTCGCAAATTCCTATTTCGTATAGTAAAACGGATGCAAAACGAAACATTTCAGATGCCATTCGTTTTGCTTGTGAAGATATAGGTGGGGTATATATTGTATTTGACGGCAAGGTCATTCAAGGGACAAGAGCGATTAAACTTAGAACGAAAAGCTATGATGCCTTTGAAAGTATTAATTATCCGTATGTTGCATCGATGCATGATGACCATATTGAATATAATGAATCGATTCATATTCAAAAAAAGAAACACATTCAATTAGATACATCACTTTGTACAGATGTAGCGGTTGTGAAATTACATCCTGGGATAAAGCCAGAATTTTTTGACTGCCTAAAAGATTTGTATAAAGGAGTGGTTGTGGAGAGCTATGGAAGTGGTGGTGTTCCTTTTCAAGTGCGCAACATATTGGCGAAATTAATTGAATTAATAGAGCACGGTGTATCGGTTGTCATTACGACTCAATGTCTAGAAGAAGGAGAAGACATGGGGATATATGAAGTCGGTCGGAAAATTGACCATAATCGTGTAGTACGTACTAAAAATATGAACACAGAAGCAATCGTGCCGAAATTGATGTGGGTGCTAGGAAAAACAACAGATCCTAAAAAGGTAAAAGAAATGATGGAAACATCGATTGCAGCAGATATTACATTATATTTTTGAGATATTGCCATCAAGGCTATTAATTCAAATATTTGCGGCTATATAACTCCTGACTTTAACCAGAATTCATCAGTTGATGAAGTTGATATTTTTACAGTGAAAAAACTAGGTATCTCCTAAGTTAGTAAATTTTTTATAAGAGGTGATAGAATGCAACAATTATTACATGATGTAGTTGGCGTAACAAATGAATTCCTTTGGTCAAAATTATTAGTTATTATGCTTGTTTCTTGTGGGATTTATTTCACATTTAAATTGAAATTTGTACAGGTTCGAATGTTAAAGGAAATGGTCCGTGTTTTAATGGAAGGGAGAACTAGTTCTAAAGATAGCGTTTCCCCATTTCAAGCTTTCTGTATTGGTATGGCTGCTCGCGTTGGAACAGGTAATATCACAGGAATTGCGATTGCGATTGCATTAGGCGGTCCTGGAGCGATATTCTGGATGTGGATTATTGCTATTATTAGCTCAGCAACCAGCTTTATTGAAAGTACGTTAGCGCAAGTATATAAAGTGAAAGATAAAACTGGTTTCCGAGGCGGCCCATCCTATTATATGGAAAAAGGATTGAACAAACGTTGGATGGGAGTATTATTCTCTATTTTAATTACGCTTTCTTTCGGTCTTGTATTTAATTCTGTACAATCAAATACCGTTACAATTGCTTTTGAGAACTCATTTGGTACAGATCGTTTAACGGTAGGGATTCTCATGACACTTGCTTTCGCTGTGATTATCTTTGGCGGTGTGAAGCGTATTGCAAAAATTGCTGAATACAAGGTTATGATTCTAGGTGTGTTATACCTTGGAATGGCATTATTTGTCGTAGCAATGAATATAACCAAAATGCCGGAAGTTTTTTCTCTTATTATTAATAACGCGTTTGGCTTTGAACAAATAGCAGGCGGTTCAATAGGCGCTGCGTTCATGAATGGAGTTAAACGTGGTTTATTCTCGAATGAAGCTGGTATGGGGAGTGCGCCAAACGTTGCCGCAACGGCAAAAACAAGTCATCCGGTGAAACAGGGACTTATTCAAGCATTTGGCGTATTAACGGATACACTGATCATCTGCACAAGTACAGCATTTATTATTTTACTTTCTGATGCTTATAAACAACCAGGGCTAACTGGCATTGCACTAACACAAACATCATTAAGTGAACACATCGGTTCCTGGGCATCAGGTTGTCTTGCTATCTTTGTTTTCCTATTTGCATTCGGTTCGTTAATTGGTAACTATTATTATGGGGAAACAAATATTCGATTTTTACACAAAAGTAAAGTGTGGTTGATTCTATATCGAATAGGCGCGTTCGCCATGATTGTATTCGGTTCGGTTGCAAAGGTCGAGCTTGTATGGGATTTAGCAGATTTATTTATGGGCTTGATGGTTATCGTAAACTTAATTGCCGTTCTCTTATTATCAAAAGTAGCTTTTGCAGCATTAAGTGATTATATGAAACAGAAAAAGGCTGGTCAAGATCCAGTTTTTTATAAAGACAGCATTAAAGGTCTTGAAAATCTTGAATGTTGGGAGCACTCTCAAGATGCTACCAATATAAAAAAAGAAAACATCATGTTATAAAAAAGATTTTCAGACATAAGGGTTTGGTATTATCCCCTACAGGGGGCGTGTTTGTGATTATGAGGAGAGCCGAATTTTATATTATCTGAGGTAAGTATATCTTAC